>NZ_JBTRXV010000050.1:0-29142 GCF_054608695.1 Thiomonas sp. | reverse complement strand
GACTTACAGATGGATGCGGCTGATCAGACCACGGCGCAAGCATATGCAAGGAGTATCGAGCAAGCGGAAGCCGAGCGCGCAGAGTTGGTGCGAGAGTTGGACGAACTGCAATCCAGGGCTGGAACCCACGCAAGCGCCATGGCGATCACCGAGAACGATGTAGTTGCTAGTTGCGTTGCTTGACACGCTTTTCGACGGCATGAGCACCAGCATCGAATCGGGTAGCGCAGAAAAAATCAAGGCCGCACTGGGCGGCCTGTTGAATCGAATCGAGATAAGCCCGGAATCGGACTTGCCGGGCCTGTGCTGCCAGATTAAACCCCATGCAGGCTTGAAGCTGGCGTCCCCTAGGGGATTCGAACCCCTGTTATCGCCGTGAAAGGGCGGTGTCCTAGGCCTCTAGACGAAGGGGACAGGACTGGTCATGACCTACTGCTGATTGCCTTATTGGTGGAGGTAAGCGGGATCGAACCGCTGACCTCTTGCATGCCATGCAAGCGCTCTCCCAGCTGAGCTATACCCCCAAAAAGCAAAGACTAAAATCATAAACCATTCCCATAGCTTGGCGCAAGGCTTTGGGTGCAAAAATTAGCCATATGGTTGGCCTCTGCGCACGCCAACTCAATGTCGCATTGTCCCGTCGACTGCGGTCACTGGCTCGACATTGGTCGCTGCCGGCGCTGGGGCCGAAACTGCAGGTGGCTCCTCCGGCAATGGTTGGGGTGCACGCTCCAAGGCTAGCTCCAGCACTTTGTCAATCCATTTGACGGGAATGATCTCCAGGCTGTTCTTGATGTTCTCCGGGAACTCCTGCAGGTCTTTCACGTTTTCCTCGGGAATCAGCACAGTCTTGATGCCCCCTCGATGCGCCGCCAGCAGTTTTTCCTTCAAGCCGCCAATTTCAAGCACCTCGCCGCGCAGCGTGATTTCCCCGGTCATCGCCACATCGGCACGCACCGGAATGCCGGTGAGCGCCGAGACGATGGCTGTGGTCATGGCCACGCCGGCGCTTGGACCATCCTTCGGCGTCGCCCCTTCAGGAACGTGAACGTGAAGATCGCTCTTCTCGAAAGCCTCGTCCTTGATACCCAGGCGCTTGGCGCGAACGCGTACTACCGTACGCGCAGCCTCCACCGACTCCTTCATCACGTCGCCGAGCGATCCAGTACGCGTGATCACGCCCTTGCCAGGCATTTTCGTGGCTTCGACGGTGAGCAACTCGCCGCCGACCTCGGTCCATGCCAATCCGACGACCTGGCCGACCTGATTCTCACGCCCTGCAAGGCCGAAATTGAAGCGCCGCACCGACAGGAAGTCATTCAAATTGTCAGCCGTGACGGTCACCTTGCCGTCGTACTTCTTCAGCACCTGCCCCTTCACGGCCTTGCGGCAGATCTTGGAGATTTCGCGCTCCAAGGAACGC
The DNA here is from genome assembly GCF_054608695.1 of Thiomonas sp. Lineage (NCBI taxonomy): Bacteria > Pseudomonadati > Pseudomonadota > Betaproteobacteria > Burkholderiales > Thiomonas > Thiomonas sp. The sequence continues at coordinate 27,719 of NZ_JBTRXV010000050.1, read as the reverse complement.
ACGCCGGCCTCGCGGGTGTAGTAGCGCACGATGCCGCGAATGGCGTCTCCCGTCACGTCCAGCTCGTTGTCTTTGACGCCGTTGTTCTTCATCTGCTTGGGCAACAGATAGCGCTGGGCGATGTTGACCTTCTCATCCTCGGTATAACCCGACAGGCGGATGACCTCCATGCGGTCGAGCAGAGCCGGCGGAATGTTGAGCGAATTGCTGGTGGCGACGAACATCACGTCCGACAGGTCGAAATCGACCTCGACATAATGGTCGCTGAACGTGTGGTTCTGCTCAGGGTCAAGCACCTCCAGCAGGGCTGAAGACGGGTCGCCGCGGAAGTCCATGCCGAGTTTGTCCACCTCGTCAAGCAGGAACAGCGGGTTGCGCACGCCCACCTTGTTCAGGCTTTGCAGGATCTTGCCAGGCATCGAGCCGATGTAGGTGCGGCGATGGCCGCGGATCTCGGCTTCGTCGCGCACGCCGCCCAGGGCCATGCGCACGAACTTGCGGCCCGTGGCGCGGGCCACCGACTGTCCGAGCGAGGTCTTGCCAACCCCGGGCGGGCCGACGAGGCAGAGGATGGGCGCCTTGACCTTCTCCACGCGCTGCTGCACGGCGAGGTATTCCAGGATGCGTTCCTTGACGCGCTCCAGACCATAGTGGTCCTCGTCCAGCACCTGCTCGGCGAAGGCAAGATCGTGCTTGATCTTGGATTTCTTCGCCCATGGCAGATTGACCAGCACGTCGAGGTAGTTGCGCACCACGGTGGCCTCGGCCGACATGGGCGACATGAGTTTCAACTTCTTCAACTCGGCGTCGGCCTTCTTACGCGCTTCCTTGGGCATGTGCGCGGCCTTGATCTTCTTCTCCAGCTCCTCGATATCGGCGCCTTCTTCGCCCTCGCCGAGCTCCTTCTGGATGGCCTTGACCTGCTCGTTCAAGTAGTACTCACGCTGGCTTTTCTCCATCTGACGCTTGACGCGGCCACGGATACGTTTTTCAACTTGCAGAATGTCGACCTCGCGCTCGAGCTGCTCCAGCAGATTCTCCAGGCGGGCGTGAATATCGGCAAACTCCAGCACCTGTTGCTTGTGCTCGAGCTTGAGCGGCAGGTGGGCCGCGATGGTGTCGGCCAGACGACCGGGATCGTCGATACCGGAAATGGATGTGAGAATTTCCGGCGGGATTTTCTTGTTCAGCTTGACGTATTGGTCGAACTGCGTGACCACGGCACGACGCAACGCCTCGGACTCGGCCGAGACTTCGGAAGCAGCCTCGACCAACTCGACTTCACAGATGAAAAAGTCGCCGTTGTCCTCGACCTGGCTAGCCTTGGCGCGCTGCACTCCCTCCACCAGCACCTTCACCGTGCCGTCGGGCAGCTTGAGCATTTGCAGGATGCTGGACATGCAGCCCATGTCGAACAGGTCCTCGGGCTTGGGTTCATCTTTGGCCGCCGTTTTTTGCGCGACCAGCATGATTTGCTTGCCGCTCTCCATGGCAGACTCCAAGGCCTTGATGGACTTGGGCCGGCCCACGAACAGCGGGATGACCATATGCGGGAACACGACCACGTCTCGCAAAGGCAAAAGTGGCACTGCGGATGTGGCCTGGACGTCGGCCTGGGAAACGGGAATTTGGGATTCGGCCATGGGGAGCACCCTTGAATGGAATGAACTGCAAATGGGGCATCAAGCCCGGATTACAAGGCAACCCGCGTGCTCTGGCGGGAAAGGCTTCAGGCTCCCGCAGCCTTGGGAGGGTCTTGGTAGGTCAAGAGCGGCTTTCCGGCGGTATTGATGGTGTTTTCATCCACCATGACGCTGGTGACACCCTTCAGATTGGGAATCTCGAACATGGTTTCCAGCAGGGACTGCTCGACGATGGAGCGCAGCCCGCGCGCGCCGGTACGACGCTGCAGGGCCTTGTGGGCAATGGCTGAAAGCGCTGATGGGCGGAATTCCAGCTTGACCCCATCCATCTCGAACAACTTCTGGTATTGCTTGACCAGGGCGTTGCGCGGCTCCGTCAGGATTTGCACCAGTGCTGCCTCATCGAGTTCGGACAGCGTGGCCGCAACCGGCAAACGGCCCACCAACTCGGGAATCAGACCGAACTTGATGAGATCCTCAGGTTCGATTTGACGGAAGGCTTCCGACACGCTTTGCTGCGACTTGGTGCGCACCGTGGCGGAAAAGCCGATGCCGGACTTTTCCGAGCGGTTCTGGATGATTTTCTCCAAACCGTCGAAAGCCCCGCCGCAAATGAACAGAATATTGGTGGTGTCGACCTGGATGAAGTCCTGGTTCGGATGCTTGCGCCCGCCCTGCGGCGGCACCGAAGCCATGGTGCCCTCGATGAGTTTGAGCAGCGCCTGCTGCACGCCTTCTCCCGACACATCGCGGGTGATGGATGGGTTTTCCGATTTACGCGAAATCTTGTCGATCTCGTCGATGTAGACGATGCCGCGCTGCGCCTTCTCGATCTCGTAGTTGCAACTCTGCAGCAGCTTCTGAATGATGTTCTCGACGTCCTCGCCCACATAGCCGGCTTCGGTCAGCGTGGTGGCGTCGGCAATGACGAAGGGCACGTTGAGCACCCTCGCCAGGGTCTGCGCCAGCAGGGTCTTGCCCGAGCCGGTGGGGCCGATGAGCAGGATATTGCTCTTGGCCAGTTCCACTTCGCCCGGCTTGGCCGCGTGTTGCAGACGCTTGTAGTGGTTGTAGACAGCCACCGAAAGGGTGCGCTTGGCCGATTCCTGGCCAATGACGTACTGGTCGAGAATGTCCTTGATTTCCTGCGGAATGGGCAAGTCGGACTTGGCCAGGCGCTCGGCCTTGTCTGACGCGACGGCCTCGTCGCGGATGATCTCGTTGCACAGGTCGATGCATTCATCGCAGATGAAGACCGAAGGACCCGCAATGAGCTTTTTCACCTCATGCTGGCTTTTGCCGCAAAAGGAACAGTACAGAATCTTCTCGCCTGCGGGGGTTTTCTTGTCAGCCATGGCCGGTTGCTTGAAAGACTGGGGGAATGACGCGCCTTGAAACGGGCGTCTTAGCTGCGCTTGGCAATGACTTCGTCGAGCAGCCCATAGTCCTTGGCCTGCTCGGCGGACATGAAAAAGTCGCGTTCGGAGTCCTGCGCGATTTTCTCCAGCGGCTGCCCGGTGCGCTCGGCCAGAATGGCGTTGAGCCGCTCGCGCAGGTAGAGAATTTCGCGCGCCTGAATTTCGATGTCGGTGGCCTGCCCCTGCGCGCCACCCGAGGGCTGGTGAATCATCACGCGGGAATTGGGCAGGGAGTAGCGCTTGCCCTTGGCACCGGCCGCCATCAGGAAGGCGCCCATGCTGGCAGCAATGCCGGTGCACAGCGTGGAGACATCGGGCTTGATGAACTGCATGGTGTCGTAGATGGCCAGGCCAGCCGAGACCGAGCCGCCGGGCGAGTTGATGTAGAGCGAGATGTCCTTGTCGGGATTTTCCGACTCCAGAAACAGCAATTGCGCAACGACAAGATTGGCGGTCTGGTCGTTGACCGGGCCGACCAGAAAAATCACCCGTTCGCGCAGCAGGCGCGAGTAGATGTCATAGGCACGTTCACCCCGTCCGCTCTGCTCGATGACGATGGGAACCATGCCGAGATTTTGGGTTTCGATAGCGCTCATGGATCTGCATTTCAATGGAATGAGGCAAGGTTAGCATGGCACCGACCATGCTTGGAACCCTGCCACGAAAACCTGCCACACAGGCATGACATCCCCATGAAAAAGCCGCCCGGCCACCGTGCAAACGGCAGGCGGGCGGCCCCTCGGATGCCTGCCTCAGGCGGCTTGCGTCTGCATCACCTCATCGAAGCTCAGAGTCTTGTCGGTGGTCTTCGCCCGGGAGAAGACGAAATCGGCCACATTGTGTTCAATCACGATGGATTCGACCTCGGACAAACGCTGCGGGTCACCGTAGTACCAGCGCAACACGTCCTGGGGAGTTTCGTAGCTGGACGCGAGCGACTCGACATGCGCGCGCACCTGCTCGGGCTTGGCATGCAGTTCATGCTCTTTCACCAGTTCGGCCACGATCAGCCCCAAGCGCACGCGGCGCTCGGCCTGTTCGCGGAACAGGTCGGGTGACAACGGCAGTTTCTCAACATCTTTCATGCCACGCGATTGCAGGTCCTGGCGGGCCGATTGCACGAGTTGCTCGATTTCCTTGCTCACGATGCTGGCCGGCAGATCGACGCTGTTGACCTTGAGCAAGCCTTCCATCGCCGCCTGCTTGTTGCGCGCAGCCAGACGGGTGGCAATTTCGCGCTCCAGGTTTTTGCGAATGTCGTCACGCAGCTTCTGCATGTCGCCGTCGGCCACGCCCAAGGCTTTGGCGAAGTCGGCATTCAGCTCGGGCAGTTGCGGGGCTTCCACCCGTGTCACGGTGAGCGAGAACTGCGCGGTCTTGCCGGCCACTTCGCGGCCTTGGTAGTCCTCCGGGAAATGCAGGTCGAAGCTGACCGTGGAGCCGGGCTTCTGGCCACGCGCTGCGGTTTCGAACTCGGGCAACATGCGACCTTCACCCAGCACGAACTGGAAGTCGTCGGCGCTGCCACCGGGGAACGCCACGTCGTCGAGCTTGCCGATGAAGTTCACGGTGAGTTGGTCGCCGTCGCGTGCCGCGTTGTCGGCCTCGTCGCGGGCCTGGAACGTGCGGCGTTGCTTGCGCAGGATTTCCATCGTCTTGTCGATGGCGGGTTCGTCCACGCTGCTGGTGATGCGCTCCAGTTCCAGACTGCTCAGATCGCCCAGGGCCACATCGGGATAAACCTCGAACACGGCGTCGAAAGCAATCGCCTCGGCAGCGTCAGTCGCCTCGTGCGGGGTGAATGCGGGCATGCCGGCCACGCGCACATGCGCGGCATTCACGGCTTCGTAGAACACATTGCCCACCTTGTCTTGCAGCACTTCGGCCTCGACCGATGGGCCGTAGCGCTTTTGCATCACCGACAGCGGCACCTTGCCAGGGCGAAAGCCGGACACGCGTGCGGTACGAGCCAGGTTTTTCAGACGGGCCAGAACTTCGCTCTGCAGTTCGGTCTTGGGCACCGAAACGGTGATGCGGCGTTGCAGTTTGTCCAGGGTTTCTACGGCTGTCATGGGAATTCCGATCGTGAAAAAGAATGAGGATGCCGTGGTGCGAGGGGGGGGACTCGAACCCCCACGCCGGTGAAGGCGTCAGGACCTAAACCTGGTGCGTCTACCAATTTCGCCACCCTCGCAGGAACCAGGCGCAACATGCCTGCACGCTTGCGAACTGCGGCCATCGCCATCGCAAGCCGGGTGCAAGACTGCATTGCGCCATCGGCAAACGCTCTATTTTATCCTCTGGCCTGCGCGGGCCTTCGCACGAAGCAACCCACCCCACAGCCATGAGACCCCATGCAGCCTGAAAATCCACCCGCAACGGGTTTCGCCCCACGCGGCACGTCGTGGTACTACGCCACGCTGCAGCTTCCGCCAGCGCAACGCCAGCCTCTGCTCGCGCTGCAAGCGTGGTGGCGGGCCGTGCGCAGCATTCCCCACGGCGTGACGGACGCTGGCGTGGCGGCTGCCAAGCTGGCCTGGTGGGAAGTGCAGATCGGTCAATGTCGGGACGGGCGGCCCGATCACCCCCTGCTGCTGACCTTGCAACCGGCACTGAAAGCGGCTGATGTGCCACCCGAACCCATGCTGCAGGCGCTGGCGCAGGTTGAGGAGGTGTTGCGGCAAAACCGCTGGCTGGACTGGCAGGGACTGCAGCGCCACCTCGGCGACGGACCCGGCCAGGTGGCCCGTGTCGTCTGCCTGCTCGCTGGGCAGAGCGCCACCCCGGCGCTCGATTACGCGCAAGCGCTGGGCGCGGCCCTGGCCCAGGTGAACCTGGTGCGCGACGTCGGGCGCGACCTGCGCCGAGGCTTGATCTTCCTGCCTGTGGACGCCTTGGCCACGCATGAGGTGAAGGCACGCCAGTTGCTGGACGGCACGGATTCACCGCAAGTGCGCGCGCTGCTGCGCGACGCCGCCACACGCGCCCAGGCCGCGCTGGTGACGGCCGATGCGCTGCGCCCGAAGGGCATGGGCATGGCTGCTCGGCCCGCCGTGGCACTGTCCAGGATGGCGCATGCCTTGCTACGCGAAATGGAGCGCGAAGACTACGACCTGCTGGGGCAACGCATCGACCTCACGCCCACGCGCAAGCTGTGGTCGGCGTGGCGGGCGAAGTCGGCGGTGCGCTGAGATCAGCCTGGGTTGCATCGGGCTGCAACCCAGACAGCAAGCCACGAATCGGGCCGCCCATCAGGCCGATCCCAAGTCAGGACGCTTCCAACTCGCTCTTGAGCTGGCGGTATTCGTCCAGTGCATCCGGGTTGGCCAGGGCGGTGAGGTTTTTCACCGGCTCGCCGTGCACCAGATTGCGCACCGCCAGCTCCACAATCTTGTTGCTCTTGGTGCGGGGAATGTCGTGCACCTGCACCACGCGGGCGGGAACGTGGCGTGGCGTGGTGTTGTTGCGAATGGCCAGCTTGATGCGGTTGATGAGCGCCTCGTCCAACTCCAGGCCCTCGCGCAGCTTGACGAACAGCACCACGCGCACGTCGTTGTAGGTGCCGGGCGGCCAGTTCTGGCCGATGACCAGGGACTCCACCACCTCCGGCAGTTGCTCCACCTGGCGATAGATTTCCGCCGTGCCGATGCGCACCCCACCCGGGTTGAGCGTGGCGTCGGAGCGGCCATAGATGATGTAGCCATGGTGCGCCGTGCGCTCGATGTAGTCGCCGTGGTGCCACACCCCGGGCATGCGGGTGAAGTAGGCGTCCATGTATTTGCTGCGTCCCTTGTCCATGCTGCCGTCCACCAGGAAGCCCAGTGGCATGGTGGGAAAGGGCTGGGTGCAGACCAGCTCGCCCTTTTGCCCATCGGGCAGGGGCTTGCCGTCTTCGTCGAACACGGCCACGGCCATGCCCAAGGCCGCTGCCTGGATCTCGCCGCGCCACACCGGATGGGTCGGGGTGCCGAGGGTGAAGCAACTCACCAGATCGGTGCCGCCGGAAATGGAACTCAGGCAGACATTGCGCTTGATGCGCTGGTACACCGTGTCGAAACCCTCGGCCACCAGCGGCGAGCCGGTGGAAAACACGCTGCGCAAGGCGCTGAGCTGATGGGTTTTGATCGGCTCCAGCCCGGCCTTGTCCATGGCCTCGATGAACTTGGCCGACGTGCCGAAATGCGTCATGCCGACCGCGTCGGCGTAGTCGAACAGGATGTTGCCGCCAGCCGCGAATGGCGAGCCGTCGTAGAGGCACAGCGTCGCGCTTTGCGTGAGGGCCGAGACCAGCCAGTTCCACATCATCCAGCCGCAAGTGGTGAAGTAGAAGACGCGGTCGCCGGTGTGCACATCGGCATGCAGGCGCATTTCGCTCAGGTGCTTGAGCAGCACGCCACCGGCACGGTGCACGATGCACTTGGGCACACCCGTGGTGCCGCTGGAATACAGGATGTAGAGCGGGTGGTCGAAAGGCAGTTGCACGAAGCGCACCTCGCCGCCGGCAAAAAGCGCCAGTGCTTCGGCCCACAACTCGGCCTTGGGGATGGCGGCCAAGTCGGTGCGTGCGCCCAGCGCTTGGGCCACATAGGGCACGATGAGCACGGCTTGCAGGCTTTCCAGCCGGGGTACGGCCTCGGCCAGTTTGTCGCGCACGTCCACGGTCTTGCCGGCGTAGAAATAACCGTCGCAAGCCACCAGCACTTTCGGCTGCACTTGGCCAAAGCGGTCGATCAGGCCCTGAGCGCCGAAATCGGGCGAGGCCGAGGTGAACACCGCCCCCAGGCTGCTCGCCGCGAGCATGGTGATGATGGCTTCGGGCAGATTGGGCAGATAGGCCGCGACGCGGTCGCCCGGACCCACGCCCTGCGCCGCCAGCCATTGCTGCATGCGCGAGACTTCGGCGTGCAGTTGCCGCCAGCTCAGTTCGCGCCGCACCTTGTCTTCGCCCCAGAACAGGATGGCGGTGAGGTCATCCTTGCGGCGCAGCAGGTTCTGCGCGAAATTGAGCCTGGCGTCGGGGAAGAAACGGGCGTCGGGCATGCTGTCGGCCGGCAGGTAAACCCGCTCGCCGCGATGCTCGGCTTTCACGTCGGAGCTATCCCAGACCGCGCCCCAGAAGTCACCCAGGTTGTGGATGGACCATTGCCACAGGGCTTCGTAGTCCGCCAGTTGCAGACCGTGTCGCTGGTTGACGAACTGGCGAAACGCCGTGACATGCGCCGCGGCGATGCGTTCGGGGCTGGGCTGCCAGAGCGGCTGGTTTTGCTCGAGCGTGCGCGGTGCGTTCATGCTGTCTCCTCCAACAAGGGTTTCGCAGGCTTGGGCCCGCTGCTCATCAGTTCGCAATCAGCCGCCGCAGTTCCTCGGGCAGCGGCGCGCTTTTGCGCAGGGCATGGTCGATCCACACCGTCTTGGCGCCGCCGCTGGCGTAGAGCGTCGTGGCGTCGTCGGTGCGGCGCAGTTCATAGAAGGTGTCGAAGCTGCTGCGCCCGGGGTTGGCGACGAACATGCTGACCCGCACATCGCCCGGGTGGCGCAGTTCCTGGTGAAAATTGCAAAAGGCGTTGACGATGACCGGCCCCTGCCCTTGCGGCGCAGCGCCCATGTCCAGGCTGCTCAGCCAGTCCAGCCGGGCAATTTCCATGTAGCGGAAGTACACCGTGTTGTTGACATGGCCCATCACGTCCATATCGCCCCAGCGTATGGGAACGACGACGTCGAAAACAGGCCGCTTGCGCTCGGGCAGATCGAGATGCATTGCTCGGTCGTGTCGGTCTCAGACGCCGAAGCCGTCATCGGCGGCAATCACCGCGCCGTTGACGAAGTGGCTCTGGCCGCTGGCCAGCATCAACAGCACGCCGTCCAGGTCTTCGGGTTTGCCCACACGCTTGCGCGGCAGCATGTCGATGAGTTTCTGGCCGGCTTCGGTGGCCCAGTGGCCGTGGTTGATCTCGGTGTCAATGTAGCCGGGGCAGATGGCGTTGGTGTTGATGCCGTAGCGCCCCCACTCCAGCGCCATGGCGCGCGTCATGTGCACCACGGCGGCCTTGCTCATGGCGTACACGCCAATCTGCGGCAGCACGCGCAACCCGGCCATGGAAGCGATGTTGATGATGCGCCCGCCCGCCCAGGTGCCCGGCGCCGCGCCCTTGGAACGGGCGATCATGCGCTTGGCCACTTCCTGCGCGACGAAGAAGGCGCCGCGCGTGTTGGTGTCGAACATGCGATCGTAATCGTCGGGCGAAATCTCGCTGAGCTTGCGCGCCACGGACATGCCCGAGTTGTTGACCAGGATGTCGATATTGCCCATCTCGGTCTCGGCATGGGCCACCGCCGCGCCGATGCTGCCGGTGTCGGTCACGTCCAGCTTCACCACATGGGCATCGCCACCCTCGGCCTCGATGTGGGCACGCAACTCCTTCAGCCGCTCGGTGCGCCGCCCCGCCAGGACCACGCCGGCGCCAGCTTGCGCCAGCACGCGGGCAAACTGCCAGCCAAGGCCGCTGGAGGCGCCGGTCACCAGCGCCACGCGGCCGGATAAGTCGATGGAATATGCCATGTCTCTCTTCTGTGGATGTTCTGTGGATGTTCTGTCAACGGGCAGGCCTGAACCGCACTTGCGGCGCCGGTCACGGCATCCAGCCATAGTACGAGCGATGCCGCGTCGCAACAACGCCGCGATGCTGCCCAGCGCCACGCGCAGCGTGCGGGCATGGCGCTCGCAACCCTCAGGCAGACGGTCTTTGCCGATAATGTCGATATGTCCGAGCGAACCATTCCCATCGTCGATCACCGCTACGCCTCCAGCGTGCCGACCGTTCCCGCGCACTCCCTCGCGCCCGGTGCCCTGCTGGCCGACAAGCTGGGCCGGCCGCTGCACGATCTGCGTATCTCCATCACCGATCGCTGCAATTTCCGCTGCACCTATTGCATGCCCAAAGAGGTGTTCGACGCGCATTACGAATTCCTGCGCCACGCCGATCTGCTGCGCTTCGAGGAAATCGAGCGCCTGGCGCGCGTGTTCGTCGGCTTGGGCGTGCGCAAGCTGCGCATCACCGGCGGTGAGCCGCTGCTGCGCAAGGGCGTGGAGGACCTGGTGGCCATGCTCGCCGCCATCCGCACGCCGGACGGCGAGCCGGTGGAACTGACCATGACCACCAACGCCTCCATCCTCGCGCGCAAGGCCGAAGCACTGGCGCGGGCCGGTTTGCACCGCGTGACCGTGAGCCTGGACGCCATTGACGACGCCGTCTTCCGCCGCATGAACGATATGGACTTTCCGGTGCAAACCGTGCTGGAAGGCATCGCCGCGGCGCAGGCCGCCGGACTGCATCCGGTGAAGGTGAACATGGTGGTGCAGCGCGGTGTGAACGACGACCAGATTCTGCCCATGATCGAGCATTTCCGCGGCAGCGGCGTCGTGCTGCGCTTCATCGAATTCATGGACGTGGGCAACACCAACGGCTGGCGCATGGATCAGGTGCTGCCCTCGGCCGAGTTGCTGGCGCGCATTGCCCAGCGCCACCCGCTGCACGCGCTCGACCCCACCGTGCTGGGCGAAACCGCCGAGCGCTGGCTGCTGGACGACGGCAGCCTTGAAATTGGCGCCATCTCCAGCGTCACCCAGGCCTTTTGCCACGACTGCAACCGCGCCCGCTTGTCGATGGAAGGCAAGCTCTACCTTTGCCTCTTCGCCAGCCACGGCCACGACCTGCGCGCCCTGCTGCGCGGCAACGCGCAGCAGGGCATACAACAGGCGAGCGACGCCGACTTGCAGGCCGCCCTCGCCCAAGTCTGGAGCCGGCGTGACGATCGCTATTCCGAGTTGCGCGGCAGCGCCGCAGCCCAGGCCCAGCGCGCCGAGCGCCGGGTGGAGATGTCCTATATCGGCGGTTGAATGCAGCGCGGCGCCGGTTGTCTCGTCTTGACGTTCGTGAAATCCCGCCCGCGCCACGCGAACCCCATGCACCCACCCGCAACCTGAGCCCACCATGCCCGAAACCCTTGCACCGGATGCCATCACCGGCCTCATTCTTGCTGGCGGGCGTGGCTCGCGCATGGGTGGCAGCGACAAGGGCCTGCAACCCTTTCGCGGCCTGCCACTGGCCATGCACGCGCTGCTGCGCCTGCAGACCCAGGTGGACATGGTGATGATCAACGCCAACCGCAATCTTGCCGCCTACGAGGCCTTCGGCATTCCGGTCTGGCCCGACGCCGACCCGCTGGCCTATGCCGGACCACTGGCCGGCTTCGCCACCGGGCTGACGCATTGCGACACCCCCTGGCTGCTCACCGTGCCCTGCGACTGCCCGCTGTTCCCGCTCGACCTGGCCCAGCGCCTGGGGCAAGGCGCGGTTGACGCATCGGCCGAGGTGGCGATGGCGTGCGTGGGCGGACGCACCCAGCCCGTGTTCTGCCTGCTGCGCGCCGATCTGCTGGAAAGCCTGACGCGTTTTCTCGATGGCGGCGGCAGCAAGATCGACGCCTGGACCGCCACCCTGCACACCGTGGAAGTCGATTTCGACCATCCCGGCGATTTCGAGAACGTCAATTCCCTGCCCGAACTGCGCGCGCTGGAACAGGCCGCTCCCTCCCCGGCTCCAACCGTCCGCTAAAGCCACGCCATGCCAGCTTCCTCCAGCGCCCTGCCTCCCCCCGATCTCGCCCAGGTCGTCAGTTGCGTCAGCGGCTACGACCCCAAGGCCCTGCCGGTGGACAAGGTGCAGGAAGTCATCCGCCGTTTCGTGCAGCCCGTGCGCGTGGCCGAGCGCGTGGACCTGCGCGCCACGCTCGGCCGGGTGCTGGCCGAAGACGTCATCGCGCCGATGGACGTTCCCGCCCACAACAACTCCGGCATGGACGGCTACGCCTTGCGCTCCGGCGACCTCGGCGCCGATGGCGCAGCAACCCTGCGCATCGCCGGCACCGGTCTGGCCGGGCATGAGTTCAGCGGCGACGTTCCCGCGGGAAGCTGCCTGCGCATCATGACCGGCGCCGTGCTGCCCGCCGGCTGCGACACCGTCGTGCCGCAAGAGTTCTGCCGCGTCGAGGGTGAACTGATCCACATCCCCGCCGGCGTGCTCAAACGCGGCGACAACGCCCGCATGCGCGGCGAAGACCTGCGCGCCGGCCAGCCCGCGCTGCTGGCCGGCAAGCTCCTGCGTCCGGCCGACATCGGGCTCATCGCCTCGCTCGGCCAAGCCGAGGTCATGGTGTGGCGCCGCCTGCGCGTGGCCTTTCTGTCCAGTGGCGACGAACTCCGCTCCATCGGCCAGCCGCTGAGTGAGGGCTGCGTCTACGACAGCAACCGCTACACCCTCTGGGCCATGCTGCAGCGCCTGGGCTGCGACGTGCTCGACCTCGGCGTGGTGCGCGACGACCCCGCGCTGCTCGAAGCCGCGCTGCGCCAGGCCTGCGAAAACGCCGACGCCGTCATCACCTCCGGCGGCGTCAGCGTCGGCGAGGCCGACCACCTGCGCAGCGTCATGGCCGCGCTCGGTGACGTGGCGTTCTGGCGCATCGCCATGCGCCCCGGCCGCCCGATGGCCTTCGGCAGCATCGCCAGCCACGGCCACCGTGCCGTGCTGTTCGGCCTGCCCGGCAACCCCGTGGCGGTGATGGTCACCTTCTACGCCTTCGTCCGCGACGCCCTGCTGCACATGATGGGCGCGCCCGTCAAGCCCCTGCCCTTGCTGCCGGTCGCGGCACAAACCACCCTGCGCAAACGCCCCGGCCGCACCGAATACCAACGCGCCGTGCTCACCCCCCTGCCTGACCAACCCGGCCGCTACAGCGCCCGCACCACCGGCGACCAGGGCTCCGGCATCCTGCGCTCCATGAGCGAGGCCGACGGCTTCATCGTCCTGCATCACGAACAAGGCAGCGTGCAGGCGGGCGAAATGGTGGATTTTTTACCGTTCGAAGGGCTGGTGTAAGCGTCTTCCAATTGCATCTGGAATCCGCGACACACGTCAGCAACGCGGTGCCGAGGCTGCCGTGCTGGTGCCTACCGAAGCGTGGCGCCGACTTCAAACAGCGGCTCGACCCTCCCTCAAAGAGTTGCTGATGTCGCAACAAGCGCGCACCGATCTTCTTGTTCCCGCCAGGGGGCGAGTCCACAGACGCCCTCCCTCCGTGTTGCGGTGAGCGCGATGTACTTGCTGGACACGAATGTCGTCTCGGAACTGCGCAAGCCCAAGCCGCACGGTGCCGTGCTCCAGTGGATGCAAGAAGTCTCAGACGCTGACCTGCGCATCCCGGCGGTCACGATCGGTGAAATTCAAGCAGGGATCGAACTCACGCGCGGGCAAGACGAACCGAAGGCCGCAGAGCTTGAGCAGTGGCTGGAACTCGTCGCGCGTTCCTCCAGCGCCATCCCCATGGACGCCGCAGCGTTCAGGGTTTGGGCACGTCTGATGCGTCGAGCTTCCGACACGCTCTATGAAGACGCCGTGATTGCCGCAACGGCCAAGGTCCACAAGTTCACCGTCGTCACGCGCAACGTGACAGATTTCAAGCACTTCGGGGTGAATGTGTTGAACCCATTTCTTTCGGCCCGGAAGTGACGCGCGGCGATGCACTCCCGGAAACCCGCTTGCTAGCGACCTGAATTTGCGGCCACAACTCAAAAAATCTTGTTGATCAAGTCCTCGCCCAGGCCGATGCCGGCGCCCATTTCCATGGCTTGGCCGAAGCCGGAGCCGAGGAAGCCGCTGAGGGTGCCCATCAGCCCGCCGCCTGCGGGCCGGCCGTAGGCGGGGGCCATGGCGCCCTGGCCCATGCCTTGGGGCATGTAGCCGGGCTGGGACGCGGCGGACATGGGCTGCAGTTGGTTTTGCTGGTTCTGCCACATGGCATGGATGGCTTGCAGCAACTGGTTCATCTGCTGTTGCTGGGCCTGCACGGCCAGAGCGACTTCACGCAGGTCGAGCAGCCATTCGCGGGCGTTGGTGTTGCCGCCTTGCGCGGCGGTTTGCAGCTTGCCGGCCAGTGCCTGCAGCTCCTGCGCAATGGTCTGGTCCTGGGCTTGAAGTTGCTGGTAGTTCTGGTCGATGGTTTGGAGATCCATGGTGCTTGCGTTTCGGTGATGGAAGGATGCAGGGATTGTGGTGCCGGATGGGTGCACGACAAGGCATGGGCGGGGTAAGGAAAGGTAAAACCGGCGGCGAGAGTTTGCCGCGATGCCGCCGGGGCGGATGCCACGACAGCCGCGAATGAGGGATGCCGGCGCGGCCGGCCGCGGCCTAAGATGCCCTGCGATCCGAACCCCGCGAGGCGCTGCCCTCGTCGCATCCGCTTTCAAGGAAACGCAGGGCAGCCCCAAGTTTCCTTGACCCCCACGGGGGGCGGGTCGGCGAGCCGACCCTGGGGCATTCCTCAACATCAGCCCAAAGCGAAAGGCCCTGGCGCGCATGTGTGGCATTGCAGGCATTCTGGATTGGCGGCATGCGCCCGACCCGGCCGAGGTGCGGGCCATGACGCAGCGCCTGCATCACCGTGGCCCGGATGCGAGCGGCATCCACCATGAAGGCCCGATTGCGCTGGGCCATGCGCGCCTGAGCATCATCGACCTCGAAGGCGGCGCGCAGCCCATGGCGAATGCCGAACGCCAGCTGTGGCTCACGTTCAACGGCGAAATCTTCAACCATGTGGAACTGCGGCGCAGCCTGCAAGCGCGTGGCCGCCGCTTCGCCACGCGCTCGGACACCGAAGTCATTCTTCACGCCTATGCGGAATATGGCGACGCCTGCGTCGAGCACCTGAACGGCCAGTTCGCTTTCGCGCTGTGGGATGCCCGCCGCCAACGCCTGCTGCTGGCGCGCGACCGCGTGGGCATACGCCCGCTGTTTTTCACCCAGCTTGGTGGACCCATGGGCGGCCGCTTCGCCTTTGCCTCGGAGGTGAAGGCGCTGTTCGCGCTGCCGGAGGTACCGCGCAGGCTTGACGTCCAGGCGCTGGGCGAAATTTTCACCACCTGGGCGCCGCTGTCGCCGCATGCGGTGTTCGCCGGCGTGCAGAGTTTGGGGCCGGGCGAGTGCATGGCGGTGGACGCGCAGGGCTCGCGTACCTGGCGTTACTGGGACTGGAGCTTTCCAGCGCAAGGCGCTGAATCTGCCGAGCCCTACGCCCATGCGGACGAAGCCGCGGAGGCGCTGCGCGAGTTGCTGATCGACTGCGTGCGCCTGCAACTGCGCGCCGACGTGCCGGTGGGCGCCTACCTCAGCGGCGGGCTGGATTCGTCGGTCATCACCACCCTCATCCACCACCACACCAGCACCCCGCTGCGCACCTTTTCCCTCACCTTCGACGACGCCGAGTTCGACGAGAGCGCCGAGCAGCGCCTGCTGGTGGGCCACCTGGGCTGCGAGCACAGCACCCTGCACTGCACCCGGGCTGACATTGCCGCAGCTTTTCCGCTGGCCGTATTCCATGCCGAATCGCCCATCCTGCGCACCGCGCCGGCACCGCTGATGCTGCTGGCCGGGCATGTGCGCGACAGCGGCTACAAAGTGGTGCTCACCGGCGAAGGCGCGGACGAAGTGTTTGGCGGCTACGACTTGTTCAAGGAGGCGCGGGTGCGTCGCTTCATGGCGCGGCAGCCGCAGTCCGCCTGGCGCGGCGCGCTGCTGGAGCGGCTCTATCCCTATCTGCAGCATTCCCCCGCGGCCGGCCGCGCGCTGGCGCAGCGCTTTTTTGCCGATGGCGCCGAACATCTGGGCCGGCCCGGCTTCGGCCACCTGCCCCGCTGGACCACGACGCAGCGCACCTGGCAGTTTTTCTCGCCCGCCGTGCGCGCCGAACTGGGGGGGTGGAACGCGCTGCAAGCCATCGCCAGCCAGGTGCCGCCCGAGTTCGCGCACTGGCAGGCGCTGCAGCAAGACCAGTACATCGAGGCCCACACCCTGATGAGCGGCTACCTGCTGTGCTCGCAGGGCGACCGCATGGCCATGGCGCATTCCATCGAGGGCCGTTTTCCGTTTCTGGACCACCGCCTCATCGCCTTCGCCAACCGGCTGCCGCCGCGCTACAAGCTCATGGGCCTGACCGAGAAATGGCTGCTCAAACGCGCCATGCGCGGCCTGCTGCCCGAGACCCTGCGCACCCGCACCAAGCAACCCTACCGCGCCCCCGACAGCCAGAGTTTTTTCGAGCAAGGCAAGCCGGTGGATTACGCCGCCGAACTGATGAGCCCGGGCGCCATTGCCGATGCCGGCTATTTCGACCCCGCTGCGGTGAGCAAGCTGTTCGCCAAATGCCAGGCCGGGCGGGCCATCGGCTTTGCCGACAACATGGCTTTCGTCGGCGTGCTGTCCACGATGCTGCTGCATCAACAGTTTGTTGCCCCGCCATCACCCACCCCGCAAGCGCGGGAGGCCCGGCTGGCGGCCTTCCCGTAAGCTCGTTTGCGTTCTGTCTCGCGCACTCAAGCATCTCACTCACGGCACGACCGGGTTCCCCTTTCCCTCATCACTGTTCCAGCGTTGCCCAAACCGTGCTGCTCCACGACTTTTTCGCCACCACCGCAGTTCGCCTTCCCGCCAAAACCGCGCTCGTGCGTGAAGGCCGGCGCAGCAGCTATGCCGACATCGCCGCGCAGGCCGAGGCACTGGCACTCAGCCTGCACCAGCACGGCATTCGTCGCGGCGACCGCGTGGCGCTGTTTCTCGACAACTCCGAAGAGATGGTCGCAGCCGTGTTCGCGGTGCTGCAAGTGGGCGCGGTGTTCATGCCGATCAACACCCTGACCAAGGCCGACAAGCTGGCCTACATGTTGAACGACGCCCAAGCCAGCGGCCTGGTGACGCAAACCGCGCTGGCCAGCGTTGCACGCGAAGCCCTGGCGCACGCGCCCAGCGTGCACCGCTGCTGGATGGTGGGCGACGAAACGCCAAGCGGCGAAGCAAACGCCGCCATCGGCCACGCCGCGCGCCTGCCCTACCCCGCGCCACGGCCTTCGGACACATCGCTGCCCAAGCTGGACGCTGCTGTGATCGACCAAGACCTGGCCGCCATCATCTACACCTCCGGCTCCACCGGCCACCCCAAGGGCGTGATGCTCACGCACCTGAACATGGTGGCGGCGCAACAGTCCGTGAGCCTGTACCTCGGCCTGCGCGAGGACGACATCATCGCCTGCGCCCTGCCGCTGGCGTTCGACTATGGGCTCTACCAGGTGCTGATGGCGTTCAAGCTTGGTGCCACCGTGGTGCTGGAACGCTCGTTCACCTATCCGGTGAAGGTGTTGCAGACCATGGCGCACGAAGGCGTCACGGTGTTCCCCGGCGTACCCACCATGTTCGCGCTGCTCACCGCGCTGGACAACATGGCCGACTTCGACCTCTCCCGCCTGCGCCTGATCACCAACACCGCCGCCGCCTTGCCCGAGGCGCATATCCGCCGCATTCGCGCGCTGTTCCCGCAAGCCACGCTGTACTCCATGTATGGCCTGACCGAATGCAAGCGCGTCACGTATCTGCCGCCCGATCAGCTCGACATTCGCCCCACCAGCGTGGGGCGTGGCATGCCTAATGAAGAAGTTTGGCTGGTGGATGAGGCTGGACACCGCCTGCCCAACGGCAGCACCGGCGAGTTGGTCATACGCGGCAGCCATGTCATGCGCGGCTACTGGAACAAGCCTGCTGAGACCGCCGAGCGCCTGCGACCCGGGCCGCTTGCGGATGAGATGGTGCTGTACTCGGGCGACGTGTTTCGCACCGACGCCGAGGGCTGGCTGTACTTCGTTGGCCGCAAGGACGACATCATCAAAAGCCGCGGCGAGAAGGTCAGCCCGCGTGAGGTGGAAAACGTGCTGCACGAGTTGCCGGGCGTGCTGGAAGTGGCCGTGGTCGGGGTGGACGACACCCTGCTCGGCCAGGCGGTGAAGGCCTTCGTCGTGCTGGCGCCGGGGCGCGCCTACACCGAGCGCGACATCATCAAGCACTGCCATGCGCGGCTGGAAAACTTCATGGTGCCAAAATGGGTGGAGTTCGCCGCCAGCCTGCCCCGCACCGATACCGGCAAGATCAGAAAAACGGGGATGCGCTGAGACCGATCCCCGTTTCTCCAGACCCAAAAATCAACGCAGGGAACACCATGTCCACTACCAAGTACCAGGTTCGACGCTACATCAATGACAACTTCATCATGGGCTCGGGCGGCACACCGTTCACCGACGCCGATTCCCTGCTCGACCTGCACATCGTCGACTCCACCGGCATCCTCGAACTCATCCTGTTCCTGGAAGAGACGTTCGGCATCCAGGTGCTGGACGCCGAAATGGTGCCCGAGAATCTCGACAGCCTGAACGCCATCGAGGCCTACGTGCAGCGCAAGCACCAGGCCAAGGTCGCGGCGTGAGCGCAACAATCCAAGCTGCCACGGCGCCGAACCCCGCGGTACCGCTGACCCCCGCCGTGTTCGCGCTCGACTGCGCGGCCGAGGTCGAACGCATCGGCCAGCATCTGCGCACCAGCCTGGCGGCCATGCGCAAGCGCGGCGTGGTGCTGGGCCTGTCGGGCGGGGTGGACAGCTCCGTCTGCGCGGCCTTGGCGGTGCACGCGCTGGGACCGGGGAAGGTGCAGGGCCTGCTCATGCCGGAGCAGGACTCCAGCCCCGACAGCGCCGATCTGGGCGCAGCCGTCGCAACCCAGCTCGGCCTGCGCTGCGCCACCGAGAACATTGCCCCCGCGCTCGCTGCCATCGGGTGCTACCGCTGGCGCGACGACGCCATCCGCACCCTGTTCCCTGATTATGACGACGCCTGGAAAAGCAAGATCGCGATTGCCGGTGGCTCGGCCGGCAAGGTGCATTTCTTCGACCTCGTCGTGCAGGCGCCCAACGGCCCGGAGCAGCGCGCGCGCCTGCCGCTGCGCGAGTATCTGCAAATCGTCGCGGCCACCAGCTTCAAGCAGCGCATCCGTAAAACCGTGGAATATTTTCATGCCGACCGGCTGAACTACGCCGTGCTGGGCACGCCCAACCGGCTGGAATACGACCAGGGCTTTTTCGTCAAGAACGGCGACGGCGCAGCCGACATCAAACCCATCGCCCATCTCTACAAAACCCAGGTCTACGCCCTCGCCCGCCACCTCGGCCTGCCAGCGGCCGTGTGCAATGCCGCCCCTACCACCGACACCTACAGCCTGCCCCAGAGCCAGGACGAGTTCTACTTCGCCCTGCCCCATGCGCACATGGACCTGGCGCTGTGGGCCCACAACCATCGACGTCCTGCCGCCGAACTCGCCGCGGCCCTCGGCTTGAGCGAGGAGCGCGCTGCAAGCATCTACACCGAAATCGAAGCCAAGCGCCGTGGCACCCGCTATCTGCACCTGCGCCCGCAACTGGTGGAAGCGGTGGCGGAGGTCTGCCCCGAGGATGCGCCTTGAACACGAGGCAACTCCCCACCGCCACCAATCCGGCGAACCATCGCCATGACGCTGTCCTGCTTGGCGCGGACTACACCGAGCGCTTGCATCACCTCGAACAAGCCTTGTCCACCCTGCCCGACAAGCCCGAGGAAACGCCCAACTCCTGCCTGCGTGCGCTGTGGCACATGGCCGGCGGTTCCGCCTTGTCCGTTGCGGCAGCGCACGACCAAGCCCTGCCTGCGCTGGACGCCGCGCAACTGACCGCGCTCGATGCGCTGATTGCCCGCCGCCTGCAAGGCGTGCCTGTGGCTTACCTCACCGGCTGCCAGCGTTTCATGGGACTGGATTTGCTCGCCGGGCCCGAGGCGCTGATTCCGCGCCGCGAGACCGAAATGCTCGGCGTTGCAGCGCTCGCCAAGTTGCGCGAGATGGCGCCATGGCGCGGTGCGGCGCAAGTCATCGATGTGTGCTGCGGCTCGGGCAATCTGGCCTTGGCGCTGGCTGCGGCTGAACCCATGGCGACCGTCCATGGCGCCGATCTCTCGGCCGAGGCCATCGCGCTGGCTGGCAGGAATGTGGCGCTGCAGGAACTGGGAGAACGCGTCGCGCTGCATACCGGCGACCTGCTGGCCCCGTTCCATGCCCCGGAGTTTCAAGGCCACATCGACTTGATCGTGTCCGCCCCGCCCTATATCTCCACCGCCAAGCTCGACACCATGCCGGCGGAAATCATCGGCCACGAACCGGCCCTGGCTTTCGACGGCGGTCCGTTCGGCGTGAGCATTCTGATGCGCCTGATGCGCGAATCTCCGGCGCTGCTGCGCGCCGGCGGCTGGCTGGGCATCGAAGTCGGCCTGGGGCAAGGCTCGGCGATGCAGCAGATGCTGCGCAAGAACGCCAGCTTCGACGCGGTGGAAACCGTGTGTGACGCCAGTGGCCAGATTCGCGTGCTGCTCGCAAGGAAGCGCGACATGGCCACGGCCAATGCCAACGCCAACGATCGTGGCTAGCGCGCCCGAGCAAGCCAGCTACCGGGTCGAGCCTGCCGATCTCGACAAAGACGCAGCGCAGATCGTCGCGCTCTGGTCGTTCAATCTCGGCCATGCCGAGCGCAGGCAAGTCAAGCTCGACTGGTTCTATCGCAACAATCCGGCGGGCGTCCCTCAGGTCTTGTTGCTCAAGCATGGGCAGAGCGTGGAGCCCATCGGCACCGTCGGTCTGGGCGCCCGCATCCTGCGCTGCGGGCCGCATTCGGTGCGGGCCGGGCTCATGGCGGACTTCGCCGTGAACACCCAGCATCGCACCCTGTTCCCGGCACTGACCCTCCAACGCGCGGTGCTGGAGCGGGGCCTGGCAAGGCATGAACTGCTGTACGGTTTCCCCAATGCCAAGTCCCTGCCCGTGGTCAAACGCGCCGGCTTCGACGTTGCTGGCGGCCTGAGCCGCTATGTGCGCGTGCTGCACACGCAGGACTATTTGCCGAATTGGCTTCCGAGATGGCTGCGGCGCAGCCTCGGTGGCGTGTTGGATATCGCCTTGCGACTGCGCCACGGGCTGCTGCCCAGGCTGCTGCTGCGGGAGCATTTGCATGCTGCGTGGCTGGATCAAGCCGACGCGCGTTTCGACAGCTTGTGGGCCGAGCAGCAGGTGGACAACGCAGGGGTCATCGGCGTGCGCGACTGCGCCTTTCTCAACTGGCGCTTCCGTTCCACCGCGCTGCATCGCTACCGCATTTTCACCATCGGCAGCGCAGCGTCCGAGCGCCCCCGGAAGTCCGCAAGCGGAACTGCGCCAGCAGCTCCGAGGACATTTGGAATCGACCCGACGCTTCCCGGCGGCAAGTTGCTCGGCTATGCCGTGTGCGAAGCCGATGGCGCATCGCTGCATGTGCGCGACTTGCTCGCGGCAAACCCAGCGTCGCAACATCTCCCGGCCTTGCTGCGCATGCTCATGCGTGACGCGCGCCGGCAAGGCTATCGCAGCGTCTCGCTGGAATTCATGGGGCCGGCGAAACTGGTCACGCTCTTGCTGCGCGCCGGGCTACGCGAGCGCGAACATCGATCCCAGCCCTTGATTCTCGCCATGACCGCGCCCATGCGCGCCGTCATGCAGGACCGCCCCTGGTATCTCACCCGGGCCGACGTCGACGCCTGACATCGACGCCCGGGCAGAAGACGGCAGCAGGCTATTCCTTGGCGTGGTTGATCGAGTATTTGGGAATCTCGATGGTCACGTCCTGATCGCTCAGGATGGCCTGGCAGGACAGGCGCGAGGTGGGCTCCAGGCCCCAGGCGCGGTCCAGCAGATCGTCCTCGCTCTCGTCGGTTTCGCCCAGCGATGCATAGCCCTGACGCACGATGACGTGGCAGGTGGTGCAGGCGCAGGACATTTCACAGGCATGCTCGATGGGAATGCCATGCTCCAGCAAGGCTTCGCACACGGATGTGCCACGCCCGGCCTCGACCTTGGCGCCTTGCGGGCAGTATTCGTGATGCGGCAGGATGGTGATGATGGGCATGGGCTCAACGCTCGGAAGGGTTTGCTGCCGCCGCAGACGGCGTGGCGTCTGCCAGGCTGGCGATGCTGCGTCCAGTCAACGCCGCGCGAATGCTGCGGTTCATGCGCAGTGCGGCAAAGGGTTCGGTGATGCGCGCCAGGTGTTCGGTGGCGGCGCGGATGGCGAGATGGTCGTCGCCGCGTGCGATCTGCGCCAAGGCGGCCATGGCCGCGTGAATGCGGTCGCGCTCATCGGCACCCAGCAAATCGGCGTCGGCCTGCATCGCGTTGCGGGCCGCGTCGAGCATGCGTTCGGCGTCCACCCGCTCCTCGTGCAGCACGCGCTGCGCGGCATCGAGATCGGCCGCGGCGAAGCTGGCTTGCAGCATGTCGGCAATCTGCGTGTCGCTCAAACCGTAGCTGGGTTTGACGTCCACCTGCGCCTGCACGCCGGTACTCTGCTCGCGCGCGCTCACCTCCAGCAGGCCGTCGGCGTCCACTTGAAACGTGACGAGAATGCGGGCGGCGCCGGCCGTCATCGGTGGAATGCCGCGCAGCTCGAAGCGCGCCAGCGAGCGGCAATCGGCCACCAGTTCGCGCTCGCCCTGCACCACATGGATGGACATGGCCGTCTGCCCGTCCTTGAAGGTGGTGAACTCCTGCGCCCGCGCGGTGGGGATGGTGGTGTTGCGCGGAATGATGCGCTCCACCAGCCCGCCCATGGTTTCCAGCCCCAGCGACAGCGGAATGACGTCGAGCAGCAGTGGATCGTCGTCACTGTGATTGCCGGCCAGCGCGTGCGCTTGGCGCGCGGCGCCGATGGCCACGATCTCGTCGGGATTCAGGTTGACCAGGGGCTCGTGGCCGAAATAGCGCCGCACGGCATCGCGCACCACCGGCATGCGGGTGGAACCGCCCACGAGCACGATGCCGGCAATGTCCTCCGGCGCGACCTGCGCGTCGGCCAGCACATTCGCCAGCAAGGTGATGGTGCGTTGCGTGAGCGCCTGCGTGCAGCTGGCGAATGCCTCCTGGCTGACGGTCTGGTCGATGTGCTGGCCCGGCCGGAGTTCGGCCTGCACCCGCACCATGTCCTGGCTGCTCAGCAACTCCTTGGCGCTGCGCGCGGCTTGCAGCAAGGCGCTGCGCGCCCTGGCATCCAGTTCGCCCAGGCCGGCGTGCTGCGCCAAGGCGAACGCGAACAGGCGGTCGTAGTCGTCGCCGCCCAGCGCGGTATCGCCGCCGGTGGCCATGACCTCGAACACGCCCTGGGTCAGGCGCAACACCGACACATCGAAAGTCCCGCCGCCGAGGTCGTACACGGCGTACACGCCTTCGGCCGCCTGGTCGAGGCCATAGGCCACGGCGGCGGCGGTGGGCTCGTTGATCAAGCGCAGCACGTTCAGCCCGGCGACGCGGGCGGCGTCTTTCGTCGCCTGGCGCTGGGCGTCGTCGAAATACGCCGGAACGGTGATGACTGCACCCACCAGCTCGCTGCCCAGTGCCGTCTCGGCACGCTGCTTCAGCACCCGCAGAATGTCGGCCGAGACATCGACCGGCGTCTTCAGGCCTTGCGCGGTGCGCATCGCCACGACCCCTGGCTGCTCGGCAAACCGGTAGGGCAGGTGCAGCTCCGTGCCGAGGTCGGCGAGGCTGCGGCCCATCAAGCGCTTGGCCGAGACGATGGTGTTGTGCGGATCGTCGACCTTCGCAGCCAGCGCGTCCCAGCCAACGATGGGCTCATCCTGCGGCAGGTAGCGCACCGCCGAAGGCAACAACACCCGGCCTTGCGCGTCGGGCAGGCATTCCGCCACGCCACTGCGCACGACGGCGACGAGCGAATGCGTGGTGCCAAGGTCGATACCGACCGCCACGCGGAGCTGGTGCGGGTCGGGTGACTGACCGGGTTCGGAGATGTGGAGCAGAGCCATGCGGCGAAGAGTGCGTTGGAACGCACGGTTGATGGCAGCGCTCAGGCTGCCGGATGGGTGGGATGCGTGGGATGGGCGGGGTGTGGAGCTTGGCTGGCGGCGCGCATGGCGAGCGGACCGAGGTCTTGCCGGAACCTGTCGATGAACATGAGCACGCGCACCTGCTCGGCCGCCTCAAGCGCAGCCCGCGCCTGTTCGTCTTGCGAGGCGTCGTCCAGCAGCACGGTGAGTTGCGCCAGGACCCGGCTGCGAGCCTGCTCGACCGTTTGCAGCAGGTCATGGATGGCCGCGGCATCGCCGGCCTCGCGCGCTTCGTCGAGCGCTTCGCGCCACTGCATCTGCTGCATCAGGAATGCCGTGGGCATCGCCGTGTTGCGCTCGGCATGGATGGCGGCACCGCGCAGCTCACACAGATAAGCGGCGCGCAGCTGCGGATCTTTCAGCGTGCGGTAGGCCGTGTTCACCTGGGTGGACCATTGCATGGCCAGGCGTTTCTCCGCAGCAGGCGCGCCGGCAAAACGGTCGGGATGCACGGCGGCCTGGATCTGGCGCCAGGCCTGGGTCAAGGCCGCGCC
Source organism: Thiomonas sp. (assembly GCF_054608695.1). Classification (NCBI taxonomy): domain Bacteria; kingdom Pseudomonadati; phylum Pseudomonadota; class Betaproteobacteria; order Burkholderiales; genus Thiomonas; species Thiomonas sp. Next base: position 3,289 of record NZ_JBTRXV010000050.1, on the reverse strand, counting down.
ATCGAGCGCGAAGCGCTGCGGCAGGCCGAAGAGGGTGAAGTGGTCTTGGGTGAAATCGGCGTGGCCTTGCGCCTGGGGCATTGCAGCAGTGGGCATGCGTGAGTCTGGATGCGAGGCCGTGGATGCAAGGGTCAAACCCGGAAGGATTCGCCGCAACCGCAACGATCGCGCTCGTTGGGGTTGTTGAACTTGAAGCCTTGCTGCAGACCTTCGCGCACGAAGTCGAGTTCGGTCCCATCGAGATAACTCAGGCTCTTGGTGTCGATCAACACCTTGACGCCATGGCTCTCGAACACCTGATCGTCCGAGGTGACGGCATCGGCATATTCCAGCTTGTACGCCAGGCCGGAACAGCCGGTGGTCTTGACCCCCAGACGCACGCCCACGCCCTTGCCGCGCTGAACCAGGTAGTTCTGCACATGCTTGGCGGCTTTTTCGCTCAGCGTGATCGACATGTCATTTCTCCGTTCAAAGCGCGCTCAGGCAAGCTCGGCTCGTGCAGGCTCTGCGGAACCTGTCGCAGACGCATGGCCCAGGCGCGATTGGTAATCTTTCACCGCCGCCTTGATGGCATCTTCGGCCAGGATGGAGCAGTGGATTTTCACCGGCGGCAGGGCCAGTTCCTCGGCAATTTGCGTGTTGCGAATTTGCATGGCGTCGTCCAGCGTCTTGCCCTTCACCCATTCGGTGACGAGCGAGGACGAGGCGATGGCCGAACCGCAACCGTAAGTCTTGAAGCGGGCGTCTTCGATGATGCCCTCGGCGTTGACCCTGATTTGCAGCTTCATCACGTCGCCGCAAGCCGGCGCGCCCACCATGCCGGTGCCCACCGTGGGGTCGTCCTTGGCAAAGGAGCCGACGTTGCGCGGGTTCTCGTAATGCTCGATGACTTTATCGCTGTAGGCCATGATGGTCTCCTGAGGCGGGCTGCGCCTTAGTGCGCCGCCCATTGAATGGTGCTGATGTCAATGCCGTCCTGGTGCATCTCCCACAGGGGAGAAAGCTCGCGCAGTTTGGCCACCTTCTCGTGCAGAATTTTCACGGCGTAGTCGATGTCTTCTTCCGTGGTGAAGCGGCCGATGGTCATGCGCAGCGAAGAGTGCGCCAGTTCGTCGCTGCGGCCCAGCGCCCGCAGCACATAAGAGGGTTCCAGACTGGCCGAAGTACAAGCCGAGCCGCTGGACACCGCAATGCCCTTGATCGCCATGATGAGCGACTCGCCTTCGACGAAGTTGAAACTGGCGTTGACGTTGTGCGGCACGCGGTGCTCGAGGTTGCCGTTGAAGTAGACCTCTTCGATGTCTTTCAGTCCGTTCAACAAGCGATTCTGCAACATGCGGATGCGCTCGATCTCGGTGCCCATTTCCAGCTTGGCGATGCGATAAGCCTCGCCCATGCCGACGATCTGGTGCGTGGGCAGCGTGCCGGAGCGCATGCCGCGCTCGTGCCCGCCGCCGTGCATTTGCGCCTCGATGCGCACCCGCGGCTTGCGCCGCACGAACAGCGCGCCGATGCCCTTCGGGCCGTAGGTCTTGTGCGAGGCCAGGCTCATCAGGTCGATGGGCCAGTTCTTCAGGTCGATGGTCACCTTGCCCGTGGCCTGCGCTGCGTCCACATGGAGAATGATGCCGCGTTCGCGGCAAATGGCACCGATCGCCTGCACGTCCTGGATGACGCCGATTTCGTTGTTCACCAACAGCACCGAGGCCAGGATGGTGTCCGGCCGCAGCGCCGCCTTGAAGCGCTCCAGGTCGAGCATGCCATCGGGCTGTACGTCGAGGTAGGTGACCTCGAAGCCCTGGCGTTCGAGTTCGCGACAGGTGTCGAGCGTGGCCTTGTGCTCGGTCTTCAGGGTGACGATGTGCTTGCCCCGCCCCTGGTAGAAATGCGCCGCGCCCTTCAGCGCCAGGTTGATGGACTCGGTTGCGCCCGAGGTCCAGACCAGTTCCTTGGCGTCGCAGTTGACGAGGTCAGCAACTTGGGCGCGCGCTTTTTCCACCGCGGCTTCAGCCTCCCAGCCCCAGGCGTGGCTGCGCGACGCCGGATTGCCGAAGTGCTCGCGCAGCCACGGAATCATGGCATCGACAACACGCGGATCGACCGGCGTGGTGGCGCCGTAATCCATGTAGATGGGAAAGTGGGGAGTGGTGGACATGGGTTGGCTCGTTGAAAAGTGAGTGACCCAGGCGCTTGGCCCGGTTCGGCCTCAGGTCATGGTCTGGGCGAGATTGAACACGGAATTCGCTGCCCGCACCTTCACCGGCTTGTTTGTCGGCATGGGCGATACGGGTTTGCGCACGACCGCCACTTCTTCGATGGTCACGCCTTGCGCCAGATTTTGGTCAACCATGGTTTTCAGGTTCACCGAATCGAGAAACTCGACCATGCGGGTGTTCAACGACGCCCACAGATCGTGGGTCATGCAACGGCCTTCGCCATCTTCGCCCTGGCAATTTTCCTTGCCGCCGCACTGCGTGGCATCCAGCGGCTCGTCCACGGCAATGATGACGTCGGCAATGCTGATCTCTTCGGGCTTGCGTGCCAGGCTGTAACCGCCGCCGGGGCCGCGAACCGACTCGACCAGTTCGTGCCGGCGCAGCTTGCCGAACAGTTGTTCGAGATAGGAGAGGGAGATATGTTGGCGCTGGCTGATGCTGGCCAGGGTCACGGGCCCGAGATGCTGACGCATGGCCACGTCGATCATGGCCGTCACTGCAAATCGCCCTTTTGTCGTCAGTCGCATGGTGAATCTCCAAGTGTGTGAGCGGATGGCCGCCGCAGTCGCCAAGCCGACTGCCACGCATCGCCTCTCAAGTCTGCCGCCGGTCGACCCTCGGGGAAAATCCCTGTCGGGCAAGGCCACCGCAAGCGGTGGTCTAGGGGCGCTCAATACCTGACGAATTCAGTAGGATTCTAGCAGAACCCCGAGCGAATCCGTCAACTACTAGGACATTTTGTCTAGGACGAAATTCCATGAGCGGCCTTATACGCCAAGCTCTTGCATAAGGTCAGAGTCGCACCAAAGCCCCAAGTTCCACTCGGGAATAGAGGTTTTCGCAAGCTGCTGTTTTGAATGCAATTTTTTGTGCCCTTCCATGGCCGCGGGCCGATCCAGGGTTTCCAAGGGTGCCGCATGCTGTGCCAGAGTCCAAGCCACCTAAAACTGTGAAAGCAATTTTCGACGAGAATCAAGAACAATTAACCTGAAATTTCGATGAGACTGACACTCCGACAACTCGACGTGATGGTGGCTATTGCCCGCAGCGGCAGTACCACCGAGGCTGGCAAA
>NZ_JBTRXV010000049.1:0-29851 GCF_054608695.1 Thiomonas sp. | reverse complement strand
TCGGGGCCAGCAAGTACGCCTGGGCAACCAGGCCGCTTGCAACCAAGGCCGGATATAAGGCAGCAGCCGACTTCTTCACAGCACAACGCTAATTGCCACTTGATCGCCGGGAGGCATCCATATAAGACAAGCCATGAACATCCCATCGCTGCAACAAGTCGTGAGCGCCGAAGAATGGGCGCTGCGCTGCGACCTCGCCGCCTGCTACCGCCTGGCGGCGCTGCATGGCTGGAGCGACCTCGTCTTCACCCACATCAGCGCCAAGCTGCCGGCGTCCGTCACCGGCGGCGAGCACCACTTCCTCATCAACCCCTACGGCCTGATGTTCGAGGAGATCACCGCCTCCAGCCTGGTGAAGGTGGACATGCAATGCAACAAACTGCACGACAGCCCCTTCCCGGTCAACCCGGCCGGCTTCGTCATTCACAGCGCGGTGCACGAGGCGCGCCCCGAGGCCGGTTGCGTGCTGCACACCCATACCCGCGCGGGCGTGGCGGTCAGCGCGCAAAAGCAGGGCGTGCTGGCCATCAGCCAGCAAAGCACGTTCGTGCTGGCCTCGCTGGCTTATCACGACTACGAAGGCGTGGCCTTCCGCCCGGATGAAAAGCCGCGCCTGCAGGCTGACTTGGGGAACGCCAATTTCCTCGTGCTGCGCAACCACGGCCTGCTCACCGTGGGCCCGACCATCGCCGACGCCTTCCTCGGCATGTACGTGCTGGAAAGCACCTGCCAGATTCAGGTCGCGGCGCTTGCCGGGCAGAACGGCGCCGGGGGCTTGACGGCCGTGCGCCCACAAATCGTCGCCGGCGTGGCTGAAGCCATGCGCGTGCAAACAGGTGGAATGGGCGGCGCCTTCGTCTGGCCGGCGCTGCTGCGCAAGCTGGAGCGCACCGACCCGGGCTACAAGGTTTGAGCTTCGCCGCGCGGGGCGGGGATTGACGCCACTAGGCGCCCCGGAGAAGGGGCGGCGCTGCGTCTCAAGCTTCCAGGTTGTCGATCAAACGCGTGCCGCCCAGACGTGCGGCACCGAGAACGACCAGTGGGGCGTGGCTTTGCACATCGCCCGTGCTTGGTGCTGACAGATCGCTGCGGCGGCGGATGGTGAGGTAGTCGGGCGCCCAGCCTTGCGCGGCCAGCGCCTGCATGGCCTGGGCTTCGTGGGCGTGCAGTCCGGCAGGCGTCGTGATGGCGCGCAGTTGCTCGGCCAACTGGCGCAAGGCGGCCTGCAGTTGTGGCGCCCGGGCGCGCTGCTCGGGCGTGAGGTAGCCGTTGCGCGAGGACAGCGCGAGGCCGTCGGTGTCGCGCACGGTGTCGAGCCCGATGATGGCGATGGGCAGGGCGAACTGTTCCACCATGCGGCGGATGACGAGCAGTTGCTGGTAGTCCTTCTTGCCGAACACGGCGTGGGCTGGCTGCACCATCTGGAACAGCTTCATCACCACCGTGGCCACGCCTTCGAAATGACCGGGGCGAGAGGCGCCGTCGAGGATGTCGGCCAGGGCCGGGTCGGGCCGCACGCGGAAGGTTTGCGGCTGCGGGTACATCGCGGCCTCGAGGGGGGCGAACAGCAGGTCGCAGCCGGCCTCGGCCAGCAATTGCGCGTCGCGCTGCAGGGTGCGCGGGTAGCGGTCGAAGTCCTCGTGCGGCGCGAACTGCAGGCGGTTGACGAAGATGCTGGCCACCACGGGCACACGCAATTCACGCGCCCGCGCCACCAGGGCGAGATGCCCGGCGTGCAGATTGCCCATGGTGGGCACCAGGGCGCGGTCGGGCAGATCGCGCAGGGCGGTGCGCAGTTCAGCGAGGGTGTGGACGGTTTGCATGGAATGAAGCGTTGCCGCGCTCACGCTGGCGAGGGAGGGACGGGAGAGCGGATCAGGCGTAGCCGTGCTGCGCTTCATCGGGAAAGTGGCCGGCCTTGACCTCGCGCACATAGCTGCGAATGGCGTCGGAAATGCTGCCGGCGCCCTGCATGAAGTTGCGCACGAAACGGGGCTTGGGGCCGGCGGTGATGTCGAGCATGTCGTGCAGCACCAGCACCTGGCCGTGGGTGCGGGCGCCGGCGCCGATGCCGATGGTGATGCCCGGGTAATCGGCGCTGATTTGCGCGGCCAGGTCGGAGGGCACGAGTTCGAGCACCAGCATGGCCGCACCCGCAGCGCCGAGTTCCGCAGCGTGCTGGCGCAAGGTGTCGGCGGCTTGCGCGTCGCGGCCCTGAATGCGGTAGCCGCCGAGCGCGTGCACGCTTTGCGGCGTGAGGCCCAGATGCGCGCACACCGGAATGCCGCGCGCCACCAGCGCGGCGACCACGGGCGTGGTCCAGCCGCCGCCTTCGAGCTTGATCATCTGCGCGCCGGCCTGCATCAGCGTCACGCTGCTGGCCACGGCCTGTTCGACACTGCCCTGGTAGCTGCCGAAGGGCAGGTCGGCAATGAGCCAGGCGGTGCGGTTGCCGCGCGCCACGCAGGCGGTGTGATAGGCCAGCTGCTCCAGCGTCACCGGCAGGGTGGAGGCGTGGCCCTGCATCACCATGCCGAGCGAGTCGCCCACCAGCAGGCAGTCGACGCCGGCGGCGTCGAGCAGGCTGGCGCTGGCGGCGTCGTAAGCGGTGAGCATGGACACTTTCTCACCGGCTTCGCGCATGGCGCGCAAGCGGTGCAGGGTGATGGCTTTGCGCCCGGCCGCGGGGGCGGGGCTGCCGCCATAGGCGGGCGTGTCAGCGGTCATGGAATGTGGTCCTCTGGACTGCCCGCCGCGTGGCGGCGGCGGGCCGGGGCGGCCATTATGCCGATTTTGGCGCACCGCAGGAGGGCGCGACGCACAAGGTCTGGGCCTTCGGGCCGGAGCTGCGGGGCACGACGCGTCCTCAACTGGGCGTGTAGGCCAGGCGCACATAGAGCGGCGCATAGGCCTCGGCCTGGGTCATCTGCACCAGACCTTCACGCGCGAGTTCCAGCAGGGCGATGAAGCTGACCACGGCGTAGGCCAGGCCGCGCGCGGGCTCGAACAGGTCCTGGAATTCGAGAAAGCGGCGGTCCTGCAGCCGGCGCAGCACGTGGCTCATGACCTCGCGCACCGAAATCTGCTCGCGGCTGATGGTGTGATGCGCGTTGAGCCGGGCGCGCTTGAGCACCTCGGCCCAGGCGGCGCGCAACTCCTCCACGCTCACCTCGGGCAGCAGCAGCCGGGCCGATTTTTCCACCACCACCTGCACGCGCCAGAAGTCGCGCCCAGCCTGGGGCAGGGTTTCGATCTGCTGCGCGGCCAGCTTCATGCGCTCGTACTCCAGCAGCCGGCGCACCAGCTCGGCGCGGGGGTCTTCCGCCTCCTGGCCCTCGGCCGCGGGCGGGCGCGGCAGCAGCATGCGCGACTTGATCTCGATCAGCATGGCCGCCATCAACAGGTACTCGGCGGCCAGTTCCAGGTTGTGCTGGCGGATCTGCTCGACGTAGTCGAGATACTGGCGCGTGACTTGCGCCATCGGGATGTCGAGGATGTTGAAGTTCTGGCGCCGGATCATGTAGAGCAACAGATCCAGCGGCCCCTCGAAGGCTTCGAGAAACACCTCCAGCGCATCGGGCGGGATGTAGAGGTCTTGCGGCAGCTCGAACAAAGGCTGGCCGTACAGCCGCGCCACCGCCAGGCCGTCCACGGTGGCGGGCGTGGAATCGGCGATCGGGGTGGCCAGTTCGGCTGCGTCCAGGTGCGACATGGGCTGGGCGTGGGGAATGCGTCGGGGGTGAGCGGGCAGCGGCGGCGGCGCCGCCGCTGGGCTCACTCGCTGCCGTAGACGTAAGGCTTTTGCGGCACCTCCGCGGCGTCGAAAGCTTCGCGCAGTTGGGGGTCTTGCGGCTTGTCCCACAGCAAGGCGCGGCCCTGCTTCTGCTTGGCTTCGAGTTCGGGGTTCTGCACCTTCAGGCTCTGGATGAAGCGGGTGGCTTCGGACACATAAGGTTTGACGGCGAAGGGCATGGCGCAATCCTGCTGGATGGAGAAGCATGATTTTAGGGGGAGCGTGTTGCGCATCGCCCACGCCGCTTCGTTGCGCCGCTTGGCGCCTGTGACCTTCACTGATGATTCGTCACATTCGAATACAAAAACCTGTGCGGCCGAGGCACGCGCAGGCAGGCTGAACCCCGACAAGGGGGCAGCGCCCCGGGGGTGAGCCACCAGTCAGGAACAGGGAGCCCCCATGCAGGAATTACAACAAGCGCCACGTGCGTTGCGGCGAGACGCCCACGCAGGCTTGATTGCGCCTGAGGATGCGTCACTCCACGACGCCGCAGCATCCCCGCACCTGCCATCTGCCGCCGTCGTAGCCGCCACGCTCGCCTCCTGCGGCAGCGCGCCTGCCGGCAGCACCACGGCGAAACTGCCATCACCCTCCCAGGCCCAGGCGGCGCGCTTTCTTGGCCAAGCTTTGCAACGAGACCACGGTGGCGGGCTATCTCAACTTCATGCAGGGCGTGATTCAAAACGGCATCGGCAAGCTCAAGCCCGACTACACCCCCGAGCTGCCCCAGGCCGACGACGCCGCGGCGCTGGTGGCGCGCTACAACCTGCTGCTCGCGGGCGGACGCTTGGGTGCCGACACGCTGGCGACCATCACCGGCGGCGTGAACAGCCTTGCCGCCACCACCGCTGCCGGGCGCCTGAACCGCGTGCGCGCCGCCATCCTGCTGGTGATGGCAGCTCCCGACGATCAAGTCCAACAGTGAGGCGTCCATGCACATCGGCAAGTTGCAAGTACCCCCAGGGCCGGGCAGCGCCCAGCCCGCCCCCAAGGGGGTCCAGAAAACTTGGGGCGGCCCGGCGTTTTCTTGAAAAACCTGCAGCGCCGCGAATTCCTGCGTCGCGCCTCGGCTCCGGGCATCATGGGCACGGCCGCGCCCTGGGCGCTGACTCTGGCCAGCATCGGCGAAGCCGCCGAAGCTGTCCTCGCACAACGACCAGCAAAGTGTGTGGCAGGCCGCCAGGCCCGAGGGTGCGACCACCGGCTGGAGCGCGCATCACTTCGTCATGGGCGGCGCGGTACGCGGTGGGCGCTTCTGGGGCACACAGCCCGAGGTGAGCGTCGACGGCGCCGACGGCGTCGGTCAGGACCGCCTGCTGCCGACCGCCAGCGTCGATCAACTCGCCGCCACCCTGGCTGGCTAGATGGATGGTGGATGGGCGTGGCCGACAGCGAAATGCCGCTGGTGGTGCCACAGGTCGGCAACCACACGACGCGCAATCTGGGGCCGCTGGCCTGATCTTGCGCGACGCCGCTGGGACCCAAAGCGAGGAGGTTAAACCAGCAGTTCGTGCGCGGCATTCCACGCGGCGTCGACGCTGGGCGTGACGCTGTTCCCGCCCAGGGTGCGGGCGAGGGCAGGAGACGTGGGGGTGAACAGCTCCGGCCCGGTGCTGACGAATAGCCCGACCACCGGCCGGCGCAGCGCGGCGGCCATGTGGGTGAAGCCGGTGTCCACGCCGATGACCAGACGGCATTGCGCGATGATGTGCAGCATGTCGAGCAGGCTGCGGCGGTCGAGAATCTGTGCCGCGCCGGTGGGAAGGCCCTCGATGATGCGCTGCGCACGTTCCCGTTCGGCGGCATTGCCCCAGGCCACTTGCAGACGCAATCCCTGTTCCACCAGCCGCGCCGCCAGTTGCTGCCAATGGCCCAGCGGCCAGAGCTTTTCCGGTTTGGAGGCGCCATGGGCCAGGAACACGGTGGGTGGCGCGGCAGGGTCGTGTCGATACGGAAAGCGTTGGTCGATGGCGTAATCGATGGGCCGCGCCAAATCGGTGTCGAGCACGGCCTGCGCGAACACGCGCCGTCCTTCCGTGCCATGCATGCCGACCGGCCGAGCGAAGTGCAGGCGATAAGCAAGCGCGGCCAGTGGTTCGCCGCCGCAGTCTTGCGCGCGGTAACCCACGCGCAAGGGGCTTTTGGCGAGGCGCGAGATGATGGCGCTTTTGAGCACGCTGTGCGGGTCCCACACCAGGTCGTAGCGCTCAGCGCGTAAGGCGCGAATTTGCCGCAACACCACGCGCAGCGCCGCCATGCCCTGCCGGCCTTGCACGGCTTTCAAGGGCAGCGCGAACACGTGGCGCACGGCGGGATGCAGGCGGGGGATGTCGGCAAAGCGGGCGTCCACCGCCCAGTCGATGTCGATGCCGGGCCAGCGCGCGGCGATGTCGGAGACGGCCGGCAGGGCCTGCATCTGGTCGCCCATGGCGGAAATCTGCACCAGCAGCATGCGGCGCGGCGCGGCGGGCAGGCCGCTCTCACCCCAACGCAGCGGCAGCGCCGGCCTCATCGGCACGCCTTTCGCACGGCGCAGGTCCACGCCGTCAGGGGCCGCCCGCCTTCGGGCGGTCGTGCGGCGGGCTCGGGCGGCCGGCTCATGCAGTCAGCAACAGGCGCTTGCCGAAATGGCGTTCCAGCACGCGCAGCGGCGCGATGTCGGGCACGAGCTGGTCGGCGACGTCGAGATAGAAGGTCTGCTCCATCATGTGCTGGCCGGCCATCACGGCGTGCAGCACCTGGTCGGAGAACACCACCCAGGTGGCGCCGGGCGCGAAGTCCACCGCGGCCTGCGGCGCCGAGCGCTGGTAGGCGGCATCGGACTTGGCGAGGTCGTGCAGTTGCAGCATGGCGTGGTCGTAAGCGCTGCGGCGCGATTTGGTGATGTGCAGCTTGTGCAGCAGCCAGGCCGTGCCGGGCGCGGCGGGGCGCAGGCGCGGGGCGAAGTGCGCGGCGAAATCGGCGAAGGGCTCGCCCACGCGCCAGACGCGCGGCTTGCCTGCGGCGTTGAGGTTGGTGAACACGCGCAGCAGGCGCACCCCTTGCGTGGGATTGGAGGGAAAGGCGTCGACATGCAGCCGGGTGTCGTCCTTGCGCCAGGAGCTTTCGCGGCCTTCGACGGCGAAGGGGCGCAGCGAGGCGTTGCCGGCGCGCAGCTTGCCGCGGTAGTGCGGGAACAGCCGGTCGACGAGCTGCTGCGCCTGCGCCGCGAAGCGCCGGATCATGGCCTGCAGCGCCGCCAGATCCTCGGCCGGGCCCTGGGCGCCGCGCAGCTCGTTCTGCCCGCGCAGGCTGATGTTCTTGGACTTGCCGTCACTCCAGGCCGGGTCGAGGAAGCGCGCCTCGCCGGGCTGCAGCGCGAAGGCGAGATGCGGGAAGTGCAGCACATGTCCGCCCTCGACCAGATGCTCGACGTGGCGCGTGGGTCCGGTGTCGTCCCAGGCGGAGTCGGGCAGGGTGCGCAGCGCATCGGCGGGGGCCGGGGTGGTCATGGCGTGTTTCCTTGCGGCGGTTGGGCCCGGCTCAGCGCACGCGCATGCCGGGCTGGGCGCCGGGGTGGGGGTCGAGCAGATAGAGACCGGGCTGGTTTTTTTCGTCGGCGCTGCTGGCAGCCAGCACCATGCCTTCGCTCAGGCCGAATTTCATCTTGCGCGGCGCGAGGTTGGCCACCATCACCGTGAGCCTGCCGACGAGGTCCTCGGGCCTGTAGGCGCTCTGGATGCCGGAGAACACGTTGCGCGTGCGCGGCTGGCCGTCGTCGCCGGTCTCGCCCACGTCGAGGGTCAGGCGCAGCAACTTGGTCGAGCCTTCCACGGCCTCGGCATGCACGATGCGGGCGATGCGCAAGTCGATCCTGGCGAAGTCGTCGATGCTGATGACGTCGTCTTGCACGATGGCGGCAGCGGGCATGGTCTTGCCGTTGGTGGCAGGGGCGGCTGGTGTTGCTGCCGTTGCGGGCGCGTCGACTTCGAACAGCTTGTCGAGCAGCTTGGGGTCGATGCGCTGCATCAGGTGCTGGTAGGGCGCGGCGTGCTCGGGCAAGGCGGCGGCGTCGGCCCAGAGGAAGTCGCGTTCCAGGCCGAAGAGTTCGCGCGCCACGCGGGCGGTGAGCGCCGGCAGCACCGGGCTCAGCATCACCGACAGCAACCAGAACCCCGCCAGCGCCCGCGAGCAGGCGTCCTGCAGTTCGGCGCGGCGGGCCTCGTTCTTGGCCAGCAGCCAGGGCTGGGCGGCGTCGAAGGCGGTGTTGATGCGGTCGGCGTAAGCCATGACTTCGCGCAGGGCGCGGGCGTATTCGCGCGCCTCGTAGGCGGCGGCGACGTCGTCGGCCAGAGCGCGGGCTGCATCGGCCATCTCGCCCGTTGCCCCGTGGTAGCCCAACCGGCCGTCGAAATACTGGCTGATGAATTTGGCGGCGCGGCTGGCGATGTTGACGTACTTGCCGATGAGGTCACTGTTCACCCGGGCGACGAAATCCTCCGGCGTGAAGTCCACGTCTTCCACCCGCGACGACAGCTTGGCCGCCAGGTAGTAGCGCAGCCATTCGGGGTTGAGGCCGATGTCGAGATACTTCAGCGGCGAAATGCCGGTGCCGCGGCTCTTGCTCATCTTCTCGCCGCCCACGGTGACGAAGCCGTGCACATTGATCTGGCTCGGTGTCTTGCGGCCCGAGAACTTGAGCATGGCCGGCCAGAACAGGGTGTGGAAGTAGACGATGTCCTTGCCGATGAAGTGCACCTGCTCCACCGCCGGGTCGGCCATGAACGCCTCGTAGCTTTGCGCCGTGCGCGAGGCGGCATGCCAGTGCCGTGCGGCCTGGCCCTTGTCGAAGTGGTTCTTCAGGCTGGCGAGGTAGCCGACGGGGGCATCGAGCCAGACGTAGAAATACTTGCCCGGCGCGTCGGGAATCTCGATGCCGAAGTAGGGCGCGTCGCGCGAAATGTCCCAGTCGGCCAGGCCGCCGTGGCCGTTCTCATCGACCGCGAACCATTCGCGCACCTTGTTCAGCACCTCGGTCTGCAAATGCGGCTGGCCGTGGGCGTTGCTGGCTTGCGTCCACTCGCGCAGAAAGTCGGCGCAGCGGTCGGACGAGAGCTGGAAGAAGTAATGCTCGCTCCTGCGCAGCTCGGGCGTGGCGCCCGACAACGTGGAATACGGGTTCTTGAGTTCGGTGGGGGCATACACCGCGCCGCACACCTCGCAGGCGTCGCCATACTGGTCGGCCGCGCCGCATTTGGGGCACTGCCCTTTGATGTAGCGGTCGGGCAGGAACATGCCCTTGACCGGGTCGTAGAACTGCTCGATGTCGCGCATCGCGATCAGCCCGCTCTTGCGCAGCGCGCGATAAACGTCCTGCGCCAGCTGGTGGTTCTCGGCACCATCGGTGTTGTGCCAGTTGTCGAAGCGGATGTGAAAGCCGTCGAGATATTGCTGGCGCCCGGCGGCGATGTCGGCGACGAACTGCTGCGGCGTCTTGCCCGCCTTTTCGGCGGCGATCATGATGGGCGCGCCGTGGGCGTCGTCGGCGCCGACGAAGTGCACCTCGTTGCCGCCCATGCGCTGAAAGCGCACCCAGGTGTCGGCCTGGATGTATTCCATGATGTGGCCGATGTGGAACGGCCCGTTGGCGTAGGGCAGGGCGGTGGTGACGAACAGGCGGCGCTTGGGGCTGGAATTCATGCGGCGGTGTGGCGGTGGGGCGCTCTGGATGGCGGCGCGGGGTGAAATTCGGGCGCTGGATTCGCGGCGGGCGGCGGGGGCCGGCCGCTTGGCAGGCAGGCTGGAATTGTAGGCAGCCGTCGGCCGCGCCGTGTGTAGGCGCTTGCAGGGAGAACTAGACTGCGCTCATTCCTCGTTTCGATCTCCAACCACCCACCATGCCCACGGAACAGCAGATTCTCGACGCCCTCGCCAACATCCCCGACCCCAACACCGCGCAGAGTCTGGTGGCGGCCAAGGCCATCAAAAATCTGCGCGTCGATGGCGGCGAGGTGTCCCTGGAGGTCCAGCTCGGCTACCCGGCGCAAAGCCAGCATGCCGAGCTGCGGCGCCAGGTGATTGCCGCCGTGCGCAGCGTGGCCGGCGTGGCCAACGTCTCGGTGCAGGTGGGCATGAAGGTCGCCGCCCATGCGGTGCAGCGCGGCGTGAAAACCCTGCCGGGGGTGAAGAACATCATCGCCGTGGCGTCGGGCAAGGGTGGCGTGGGCAAGAGCACCACGGCCGCCAATCTGGCGCTGGCGCTGGCCGCCGAGGGTGCCCGCGTCGGCCTGCTCGATGCCGACATCTACGGCCCCTCGCAGCAGATGATGATGGGCTTGTCGGGCCGCCCGGAAAGCAGCGACGGCCAGACCATGGAACCGCTGGAAAACTACGGCCTGCAGGTCATGTCCATCGGTCTGCTGATGGATGCCGACAGCCCGATGATCTGGCGCGGCCCGATGGCCACGCAGGCGCTGGAGCAACTGCTGCGCCAGACCCATTGGCAGGACCTCGACTACCTCATCGTCGACATGCCGCCCGGCACCGGCGACATCCAGCTCACCCTGAGCCAGCGCGTGCCGCTGACCGGCGCGGTCATCGTCACCACGCCGCAGGACATCGCCCTGCTCGACGCGCGCAAGGGCCTGAAGATGTTCGAGAAGGTGCAGGTGCCGGTGCTCGGCATCGTCGAGAACATGGCGGTGTACGTCTGCCCGAACTGCGGCCACAGCTCGCACATCTTTGGCGAAGGCGGCGGCGCGAAAATGGCGGGCGATTACGACGTGGACCTGCTCGGCAGCCTGCCGCTGGACCTGCGCATCCGCGAGCAGGCCGACAGCGGCCGCCCCAGCGTGGTGGCCGACCCCGAAGGCGCGGCGGCACTGGAATACAAGGCCATCGCCCGCAAGGTGGCGGTGAAAGTGGCGCAACGGGCGAAGGACTACTCCACCAAGTTCCCCACCATCACCATTTCCGAGACCTGAGCGGCGGCAGGGGGTCGCTGGCCCGGCGACTCTCCACGGGTTCGGCGTTTCGGCCACATGCCGATCTGCGGCGCGTTGGCGGACCGACTCGGACTGGTCAAAAGTCCGGCCTCGCGTTATTCTTGCGGGAAATTTAGAACGGTCGTTCGTTTTTTCGTGGGGTCCTCCCGCCGACCCGAACCGAGCGCCCGCACGCACGCACAAAAGGAGACAGCATGATGGATCGCCCCTGGCTTGCGCATTACCCCGCGGGTGTGCCCGCCGACATCGACCCCGGCGCCTACGGTTCGCTGGCGAAGCTGCTGGAGCACAGCTTTGCCGCAAACGCCGACCGGCCCGCATTCGCCTTCATGGGCAAGCGCACCAGCTATGCGCAGTGGGAGGCGTATTCCACGGCCTTTGCCGCCTGGCTGCAGACCCAGGGGCTGAAGCCGGGCGACCGCGTCGCGGTGATGATGCCCAATGTGCCGCAATACCCGGTGGCCGTGGCCGCCATCCTGCGCGCCGGCCTGGTGGTGGTCAACGTCAATCCGCTCTACACCCCGCGCGAACTGGAACACCAGTTGCGCGACAGCGGCGCGGTGGCCATGGTCATTCTGGAGAATTTCGTGCACACGCTGGAGCAGGTCGGCGACCGTGGCGCCTTGCGCCTGGTGGTCGTGGCCAGCATGGGCGAGATGCTGGGCTTCCCGCTTGGGCTCGTCGTCAACTATGTGGTGCGGCACAAGAAGAAGCTGGTGCCGCGTTGGAGCCTGCCCGGCCATGTGAAGTTCGGCAAGGCCCTGGCGGCAGGAGGCAGGCTGCACTTTGCGGCGCCGGCGATTCAGGCCGAAGACGTGGCCGTGCTGCAGTACACCGGCGGCACCACCGGGGTGTCCAAGGGGGCCGCGCTCACGCACCGCAATCTCATCGCCAATGTGTTGCAGTCGGTCGCCTGGAACCAGCCGGCGCTGCGCAAGCACCCGGGCCTGACCCAGATCAACACGGTCTGTGCGCTGCCGCTCTATCACATCTTCGCCTTCACGGTGGTGATGCTCCTCTCGGCGGAGCAGGGCGGCATGATGATCCTCATTCCCAATCCGCGCGATCTCCCCGGCACGCTGAAGGAGCTGGCGCGCTACGACATTCATTCCTTCCCGGCGGTCAACACCCTGTTCAACGCCCTGGTCCATCACCCGGACTTCGACAAGGTGAACTGGAAGCACCTGGTCACCTCGCTGGGCGGCGGCATGGCGGTGCAGGAAGCGGTGGCGCGCAAGTGGTTGGAGCGTACCGGCTGCGCCATCTGCGAGGGCTACGGCTTGTCCGAAACCTCGCCTTCGGTGTCCTGCAATCCGACCGACACCGATCGCTTCACCGGCACCATCGGCATGCCGATTCCATCCACGGAAATCATCATCCTCGACGACGACGGCAGGCCGCAGCCCTCTGGCCAGCCGGGCGAGATCGCGGTGCGCGGGCCTCAGGTCATGCGCGGCTACTGGGGGCGCGACGACGAAACCGCCAAGGCCTTCACCGCCGACAGTTTTTTCAAGACGGGCGATATCGGCATCATGAATGACGAGGGCTTCATCAAGATCGTCGACCGTAAGAAAGACATGATCCTGGTCTCCGGCTTCAACGTCTACCCCAACGAGGTGGAAGACGTGGCGGTGATGCATCCCGGCGTGCTGGAAGCCGCTGCGGTCGGCGTGCCGGATGAGAACTCCGGTGAAGCGGTGCGGCTGTTCATCGTCCGCAAAGATCCGGGCCTGACCGAAGATGCACTCAAGGCGTTCATGGCCGAGCGCCTCACCGGCTACAAGCGGCCCAAGACCATCGTGTTCCGCGACGAATTGCCCAAGACCCCGGTGGGGAAAATTCTGCGACGCGCCTTGCGCGACGAGGCGGTTCCGACGGCTTCCAAGGTGGCGCCTGCGCCAGCCCAGGCATCGGCCCCGGCGCACTGAAACCACGGCCAGCCCTCCAGGGGGTTGCGTCGGCGCAGGGACACTTTCGCTGACGCCGACCGGGCCGGCGCTTACGGCCCGCTGCGCGTGGCCTGCAACAAGGCGCAGGCGGCGTCCAGGTCCATCGCCGGCCACAGAGCCCACCCCTGCACCTGGCTGCAGCCGGCCCGCTCGATCCAGCGCAGATCGGCGGCATCTTTCACGCCTTCGGCGACTGCGTCCATGCCGAGAGACGCCGCCATCGCCAGGGTCGCGGTGACGACCGCCGCCTTGTAGCGGTCTTGCGCCACGCCGTGGGTGAAGGTGCGGTCGATCTTGAGTTGCGTCGCCGGCAGGCGGGTGATGTATTCCAGGTTGGAGAAGCCGACGCCGAAATCGTCCAGCGAAACGCGCACGCCCATGGCGCGTATGGTGTCGAGCGTGAGCAGGCAGTCGGGGCAGGACATGACCTGCTGGTTCTCGGTGATTTCGATGGTGAGCGCGGCGGGTTCGATGCCGGCCGCGGCAAGTTCGTCACGCAGGCATTCGACGCAGCCGCTTTTCAGCTGGGCGGGCGAGACATTCACCGACATGTGCCCGGTGTAGCCGCAGTCGTCGCGCAAGCGCCGCAGGGCTTGCAGGCTCAGGCGGATGATCAGAAAGCCGAAGGCGGAGATCAGCCCCAGATCCTGGATCATGGGAATGAATTCCGCCGGACCGATTTCCTCGCCATTGGGCCGCGTCCAGCGCGCCAGGGCCTCGAAGCCGACGACGCCGTAGCGCCGCTGCGCCGGCAGGTGTTCGGGTGCGTGCCGCTCCAGCCGGGCGATGGGCTGCAGCGCGATACGAAAGCTCTGCTGCTCGAGCGCCGCGTGCAGTTCGGCCTCCAGTTGGGTGCGCCGCTGCAGCTTGGCCAGGAGCTGCGGCGTGAAGGCCTGCACGCGGTTGCGCCCCTGGGTCTTGGCCTCGTGCAGGGCGGTATCGGCATGGCTGAGCAATTCGGCGATGGTGCGGCCATCGCGCGGGAACTGCGCCACGCCGACGCTCACCGTGGTGTGCAGGATGCGGCCGTCGAGGTCGTAGGGCCGCGCCAGGTCGGCGCGCAGGCGCTCGGCGAGGGCCTCGCTCGCGGGATCGTTCGCGGCAGCATCGACGTGGCGGGAATACACCAGGAACTCGTCGCCGCCGAAGCGGCCGATCAAGTCGCCCGTGCGGCGCGTAGCGTAGATGCGTTGCGCCGCCTCGGCCAGCACGCGGTCGCCCATGCTGTGGCCCAGGCTGTCGTTGATCTGCTTGAACTGGTCCAGATCGATGAACAGCAAGGCACCACCGACGACCGACGCAGGACCGGACGCGGCTTCGGTGGCGCCGTCTCGCTGCGGCACGCTGCGCGCGGTGCTTATGGTGCTTGTGGCGGCCTGCGTGCGACCCCGGACCTCCTGCAGCGCAGCTTCCAGCAGGCGCTCGAAGCCGGTGCGATTCGACAGGCCGGTGAGCGCATCGGTGTAGGCGGTGGAATAGAGCTTGTCTTCGGCTTCGCGCTGCTCGGTGATGTCGCTGGCCACGCCACGCCAGCCGCTCAACAGGCTTTGCGCATCCCGCACCGGCGCGCCGTTCAGGCGCCACCAGCGGGTGTTGGTGCCCGCGCTGCGAAAGGGCAGCACCAGATCGTGGAATGGAAGCTGGCGCTGCATCAGCGCGGCGAGCGCTTTCCATTGCGGCAGCGCGGCCAGCGCGGGGTTGAGGCTTTGCCACTGGCGCCCGAGCACGGCCTCGCGCACCTGCTGCACATGGCGGTTGCGCAGCGCGCTGGCGCTCAGGTTGGTGAAGCGGCCTTCGGCATCGAGCTCCCAGAACCAGTCGGACGACAGCTCGGCGAAGGTGCGAAAACGCAGCTCGCTGTCGCGCAGATCGTCCAGCGCCTTTTTGGTGGCGCTGATGTCCACACTGATGCCCATGAGTTCCAGCGGCTCGCCGCTTGCCGATCTGCGGCTCACCAGGCCCTGGCTGCGGGTCCAGATGGTGCTGCCGTCGGTGCGGCAGATCCGGGCTTCCACGCTGGGGCTGACCGGGCCGGATCGCATCACGGCCTGCAGGCCTTTGAGCACGCCATCGCGGTCGGTCTCGGGAACCAGCGCCAGCAGTTCGGCCAGGGTGAGATGGGCCGGCTCCTCGCGCAAGCTGGGGTTGGTCCAATTTTGTTCGCTGTGCAAAACACCCTGCTGCAGGTCCAGGGTCCAGAAGGTCGCGCCGGAGGCGTGGCGCAGCAGGCTGGCGCGATCCTGTTGCAGCTTGTTGGCGGAGCGGTCGAGTTCCAGGCAGTAAAAGCCCACCACCTGCGGCGGCAGGTCCGGTTCGCGCGATTCCCAGGCGGGTTGCAGACGCACTTCCATCCAGCGCGCTTCGCGCTCCTGCCTTTGCTCGCGGGCATACAGCACGGTTCTGCCAGCCAGGGCTTCCTGAACATGGGGGCTGATGATGGCCATGGCGTCGGCGTCCATCAGCGTGTCGAGCGGCATGCCGAGAATGTCCAGCACCGGCCGGCCCAGCCAGTTGGCGTAGGCGGCGTTGCATTGGCGCAGCCGGCAGTCGGCGTCGAAATAGGAGAACAGCGCGGGCAGCGCATCCAGCCACTGCGGCGTGAACTCGGGACCCACGGATGGACCGCTGTAACGGCCTCCTGCCTCGGCCACGCCGGATGCGGGCTGGTCGGGTCGCGAGGGGTCGATGGGCATGCCGGGACTATAGCCCAGCGCCGCCCCTGCGCCTACCGCCGCAACGCCTCGATTCGGGGGGTTTTTCAAGCCTTCTTGCCCTATGCTCGCGGCATGCAGAACACACCCGCAACGCTGACCGAGACTCCCCCCATTCCGGGCACGGCCTATGTCGTCGGCGGCGCCGTGCGCGACGCCCTGCTCGGCCTGCCGGCCGGAGACCGCGACTGGGTGGTGGTCGGTGCCACGCCGCAGCAAATGCTGGACGCCGGCTTCCTGCCGGTGGGGCGCGATTTCCCGGTGTTCCTGCATCCGCGCACGCATGACGAATACGCCCTGGCGCGCACCGAGCGCAAGACCGCGCCGGGTTACCGCGGCTTTTCCGTGCAGGCCGAACCCGGCGTCACGCTGGAAGACGACCTGCTGCGCCGCGACCTCACCATCAACGCCATGGCGCAGGACGCCGCCGGCGCCGTCATCGACCCCTACGGTGGTCAGCGCGACTTGCGCGACCAGGTGCTGCGCCATGTTTCCCCGGCATTCGCCGAAGACCCGGTGCGCATCCTGCGTCTGGCGCGTTTCGCCGCGCGCTTCGGCAGTTTCACGGTGGCGCCCGAAACCCTGGCGCTGATGCGCGGCATGGTGGCTGCCGGCGAGGTGGACGCGCTGGTGCCCGAGCGCGTCTGGCAGGAACTGGCGCGCGGGCTGATGGAAAGCCATCCCCGCCGCATGTTCGAGGTGCTGCGCGACTGCGGCGCCCTGGCGCGCATCCTGCCCGAGGTCGATGCCCTGTGGGGCGTGCCGCAGCGCGCCGACGACCACCCCGAGGTGGACTGCGGCGAACACCAGATGCTGGTGCTGCAGGCCGCAGCAGCGCTGCGTGCCGACCTGGCCACGCGCTGGGCCTGCCTGATGCACGATCTGGGCAAGGCCACCACCCCGGCCGGGGTGCTGCCCCGGCATATCGGCCACGAGGCGCGCAGCGTGGCGCTGGCGCGCGCGGTGGCGCAGCGCCTGCGGGTCCCTGCCGACTGCGCCGAGCTTGCCGCCGTGGTCGCAGCCGAGCACGGCAATATCCACAAATGCATGGAGTTCGGCGCCGAAGCGCTGCTGCGGCTGCTGGGCCGCTGCGACGCCGTGCGCCGGCCGGCGCGTTTCGCCCAGGCGCTGCTCGCCTGCGAGGCCGACCACCGTGGCCGTGGCGGCGAGTTTCCGCACCAGCCCTATCCCCAGCGCATGCGCCTGCAAGCCGCGCTGGACGCGGCGCTGGCGGTGGACGCCGGGGCCATTGCCCGGCGCGTGCAGCAAGCTGGCGGCAAGGCCACGGCCATCGCCCAGGCGCTGCAGGCGGCGCGGGAAGCGGCCATCGCCCGGCACCTCGGTGTTTGAACGCGGGCCGCGGCGTGGGAAACGCGATGGATGTTTCCCCAACCCGTGGCCGTCCGAACCCCTCCCCACCCCAACCCTTTCCACGCATGGGGAGGGGGCCGGAGCCTCCCTCGCCCTGTGGGAGAGGCTGGGGGGTGCTTCAGGCCTCAGGCTTCAGGCCAGCGCCGAGGGCGTTGCCGCGCGCCGCGGCGAGCTGCAGAAAATTGCGCAGCGTGACCGAGGGGTTGTCGCGTTTCCACGCCAGCAGAATGTCGCTGTGCGCACCGGCGTCGTCCAGGGCGACATGGCGCACATAGGGCATCTGCGTCCGTTGCATCGACTCCGCCACCAGCCCCACGCCCATGCCGGCCGCCACCAGGCTGATGAGGGTGGGCATCTCATGCACTTCCTGGGCGATGCGCGGGCTGAAGCCGGCCTTGAGGCAAAGCGCCAGGGTCTGCTCGCGCAGGCCCGAGCCCAGCGTGGAGCTGTAGAGAATGAAGGGCTCGTCGCGCAACTGGCGCAGCCTCAGGCTGGCGTTTCCGGCCAGCGGATGGCTGGTGTGCAGCGCCGCCAGCAAGGGCTCGCGCAGCAGCAGCCGGGTGTCCAGCGCGGCCAGCTCGGCGTGCTGTGTCGGGCGAATCAAGCCGACGTCCAGGCGCCGTGCCACCAAATCGTCGAGCTGGTCGCGCGAGGGCTGCTCGCGCAATTGCAATTCCACCTCGGGCCAGGCGGCGTGGAAGGCGTGCAGCAACTGTGGCATCACGGCCGAAAACGGCATGGAGCCGGCAAAGCCCACCGCCAGGCTGCCGCTCTCGCCCTGGCCGGCGCGGCGCGCCTGCTCCGCGGCGCGTTGCAACTGGTCGAGGATGCCCAGGGCCTGGGGCAGCAGCGCCTGCCCTGCGGCGGTGAGGCTGACGCCGCTGCGCCCGCGCTCGAACAGGCGCACGCCGAGTTCGGCCTCGAGCGCCTGAATCTGCTGCGACAGCGGCGGCTGGGAGAGATGCAGGCGCTGCGCAGCGCGGGTGAAATGGCGCTCTTCAGCCACGGCGATGAAGGCGCGCAGATGCCGGATTTCCATTCGAAGATCATATCAAAAACAACGAATATTCAATTTCACAGATTGAATGGCAAGGGCTAGTCTTGCAAACTCTGGCTTCACGACAAAAACATGAACTCAACAAGCCTTGCGACGACCGTTGTCGAGCCTCTGTCGATCGGTGCCCCCGAGCCCGCCATCGGCACGACGACCCCGCCAAGCCTCGATGCGCGGCCGGTGATCGACCGGATCGGCGCTGGCGCGCCGCGGCGTGCCGCAACGCCCGGCGCCGACGCTTCGGCCGCGCCCATGCCGGGCTGGCGCGCCCGCGTCGCGGTGGTGGCGGCCGGCATGTGCGCGTTTTTCACCATGTATGTCACGCAGGGCCTGCTGCCGACGTTGCAGGGCGTGTTCCATGCCAGCGTGGCCGAACTCAGCCTCACCATCACCTTCACCACCCTGGCGGTGGCGCTGGCCGCGCCGTTTTCCGGCAGCCTGTCGGACCGCTACGGGCGCAAGCCGGTGCTGCTGTTCTCACTGGCCGGGCTGAGCTTGACCACGGCCCTCGCCGCCACCGCCGGCAGCCTGCATGCCTTGCTCGCCTGGCGCCTGCTCGAAGGCTTGTTCATTCCCGGCGTGTTCACCGCCACCGTGGCCTACATCGGTGAGGAATGGCCGGCGCGCGCGGTGCCGGCGGTGACGGCGCTGTATATCTCGGGCTCGGTGGCCGGTGGCTTTCTCGGGCGCTTCATTGCCGGCATGGTCACGGCGCACTGGGACTGGCAGGCGGCCTTTGTCGTGCTGGGGGCGATCAACGCCATCTTCCTGCTGCTCATCGCCCGCGGCTTGCCGCCGTCGCGCCGCTTTCGCCCCAGTGCCAACCTGCGCGCCTCGCTCGCCGGACTGCGGCCACATGTGCGCAACCCGAAATTGCTGGGCACGTATGCCATCGGCTTCGGCATCCTGTTCTCGCAGGTGTGCACCTTCACGTATGTGAGCTTCCACCTCGCGGCTGCCCCGTACCGCCTGGACCTGCGGCAACTCAGCCTGCTGTTCACGGTGTATCTGGTGGGCATGCTGGTCACGCCGCTGGCCGGGCGGCTGGCCTGGCGTTTCGGCCAGCGCCGGGTGTTCGTCGCCGCCATGGCGATGTCCAGCATGGGCATGCTGCTCACCTTGCTGCCGACGCTGCCCGACATCGTGCTCGGCTTGACCATGAGTTCGGCCGGCGTGTTCGTCGCCCAGGCCATGGCCACCTCGCAGGTGCCCGTGCTGGCGCGCCAGGCGCGTTCATCGGCGGTGGGGCTGTACGTCATGTGCTACTACCTGGGCGGCAGCATCGGCGCCTTCGCCCCCAGCCTGGTCTGGGAGCAGGCGGGCTGGGCGGGCTGCGTCGCCGTGGTGCTGGTGATGCAAGGGCTCATTGCCCTGGCCGCGTGGACGGTGTGGCGCCCAGCGGCGGGAGATGCCGGGCGCAGCGCAACAGTGCAGGCGCCCGGCGGTTTGTGACGCCTGCGGCCTTGCCGCTGCCTGTGAACCCCGCGCCGGCTCAGGCCGTCTGCACCACGGCCTGCATCTCGACCTGCATCGCGGCTTCGGCGCGCAAGCTGTCGAGGTCGCGCCCCAGGCTGGCGACGGCCAGCAAGCGCTCGCCCTGGAAGTAGCGGCAGAGGTAGCTGCCGGAGGCCGGATCGCCTTCCTCCTCGACGCGGTCCCACTGCTGCGCGTGGCCAACGTAGTTGAGCGCCACCTCGCCGTGCTGGCTCCAGAAAAACGGCACGCTGCGGAAGGGTTCGGCGTAGCCCAGGAGATTGCGCGCGGCCTGCCGCCCCTGGGCCCGCGCCACGGCCCAGTGCTCGATGCGCAGGCGCCCGCCGCCAGCCGCGTCGGGCCAGTTGGCGACGTCGCCGGCGGCGTACACATCGGGCGCGCTGGTGGCGAGAAATGCATCGACCACGATGCCGTTGTCCAGCCGCAAGCCGGCCTGCTGCGCCAGCGCCACATCCGGCCGCACGCCGACGCCGAACACCACCAGATCGGCGCCCACCTGCGTGCCGTCGTCCAGTTCCACGGTGGCGGCGTGGATGGCCGCCGGTTTGCGCCCGAGGTGAAACACCGTGCCCATGGCGTCGTGCACGCTGCGCACATGGTCCGCCAGGCGCGGGCCGAACACGCGCGCCAGCGGCTGCGCCTCGGGGGCGACGACATGCACCTCCACGCCGCGTGCGCGCAGCGAGGCGGCGGCTTCCAGGCCGATGAAGCTGGCGCCCACCACCACCGCGCGCCGCGCCCCGGCTTCGATGCCGGCAATGATGGCGCGCACATCGGCCAGGGTGCGCAGGGTGTGCACATGGGAGCGGTCGGCGCCGGGCAGGGCGGGTTGCACCGGCTGCGCGCCGGTGGCCAGCAGCAGCGCGCCGTAGCCCAGGCTGCGGCCGTCGGCGCAGCTCAGGCGGTGCGCGGCGGTGTCGAGCGCGACGACGCGACGGCCGGTGAGCAGGGTGATGCCGCGCTCGCGCCAATAGCCCTCAGGGCGCAGCGGCAGCCAGTCGTCCGGCGCATGGCCGGCGAGGTAGTCCTTCGACAAATTGGGCCGGTCCAGCGGCGCGCTGGCCTCGGCGCCCAACAGGGTGACGGGCCCGGTGTAGCCGAACTCGCGCAGGCCGCTGGCCGCCGCTTCGCCCGCCGCACCCGCGCCGATGATGACGACCGACGCGGGGCTGCGCGGTGGCTTGGCCGCCGGCGCTGGCTGCAGCCGGCCGCGGGCGTAAGCCTTGCCACCATGCACCTCCACCGCCCAGCAGGCCAGCGGGCTCAAGCCCGGCGGCCCGAGCACGGCGCCGGTGCGCAGCGAAAAACAGGCATGGTGCCAGGGGCAGCGCACCGTCTCGCCCACCACCAGGCCCTCGGCCAGCGGCCCGCTGTAATGGCTGCAGGTGGCCGCCACCGCGTGCAGCGCATCGCCGCGCCGCACCAGCATCGCCGCCTGCCCATCCATCCGGCCGAGCAGGGGCTCGCCATCGCGCAAGGCGGTGAGTTCCACACCTTGCGACAAATCGGGGCCGGTCAGTTCGTGGTCGTCGCTCATGCTCGTCTCCTTGTTTTGTGGGTTGCTTCAAATACCAGTAGGGTGGGATTGAGAACGAAGATTTGCCGGCTTCGGGGATGAGGATGCGTTCAGGACCGATTGCACCGCACGGGTGAAGGCTTGCGGCTGTTCGAGCATCATCAAATGCCCAGTTTGGGGAAGGAGGGTGATGCTGGCGGCGTTTTGCAGCGCCCAATACGGCACATCCCAGCTTGCGCGCGAGCGTTCGCCAGCGAACAGGTGCACGGGGTGGCGCGCGAACACTTCGCGGACTTTCGGCAAGTAGTCTGCTGTCCCGGTTTCGGCGACGACGGACTGCGCCATCGCACGCACGGTCGAGGCGGGCTGTTGCGCCAGCCAGTGGATGCCGAGGGGCAGGGTGCGTGCATCGGCGGCAATACCGGCACCAGCCAGCCACGCCGCCGGGTCTGCGCGGAAAGCGCTGAGCATTTGTTCGGCCGCCGCAGCCGACATGAGCGCAACCGAGGACGACCAGAACGCATCTTTGAGCGTGAAGTTGCCTTCGACACTGACCACGGAACGCACCTGATCCGGCTGGGCATGCGCAAAGAGCGCCGCGATGGCGCCACCGATCGAATGCCCGACGAGATGCACCGGCTCGGCTCCAAACGCCTTGCGAATGGTTTCGCGCAAATAAGCGACCTGCGCTGGGATGTTGATGTCGCGCGGCGGTAAGCCACTCAGCGCGCCATAGCCCAGAAGGTCGGGCGCCAAGGCCCATCCAGGCGCGAAATCTCCCGTCACATCGGGGACTTGGAATGTACCCAAGAGGCCGTGAATCAAGACAGTGGGGTGTGATGGTTGTACCGACATGGTGGTTCCTCGCGTTCTCAGTCCACATTGCGTCAAGCCCTGCCTTTCGGACCTCACCAGTGGGGTGCGAATCGGCGCGTCCGGGCGACTTCGAGTCCAACCCTGCGCCACCGGACCCTCCCGGAGAGCAGGAACCGACGCTCGGCGCCGCGGCCTTATATCGTCTGGCATCTAACGGTATGAGAAGACTGTACTTCGGTTTGGCGTGATCCATCCCTAGGATGTTTGCAACCTTTGCCACAACGTTGCCATGCAGATCCAAGCCACCTTCTTCGGCCTCGCCGCGGGCGCCCTGATCGGCGCCACGGGGGTTGGCGCGGGCTCGTTGATGACGCCGTTGCTGCTCGGCGTGTTCCGGCTCGACCTGCCCGTGGCGATCGGCACCGATCTGTGGTTCGCCGCGCTCACCAAGCTGTCCGGGGCCGTGGCGCACCACCGCCATGGGCATGTGGATCGCCGCATTGCCGGGCTGATGCTCGCCGGCAGCCTGCCCGCGGCGCTCGCCACCCTCGTGGCGATGCATGCCTCGGGTGCGGACAAGGCCTGGTTCGGCGTGCTCAGCCTGGCCCTCGGCGCCGCCTTGCTGCTGACCGCCGCCGCGGTGATGTCACGCGGGTTCTGGCAGCGGCTGGCGCTGCGGCTCGAAGCGCGCTTGCCGCCGTCGCGCAAGCCGGGCTTGACCATCACCCTCGGTGCGGTGCTGGGGGTGCTGGTCACGCTGAGTTCGGTCGGTGCCGGTGCCATCGGCTCGCTCTGCATCCTCCTGCTTTATCCGCGTTTGACGGCGCGGCAACTGGTCGGCACCGACATCGCCCATGCCGTGCCGCTGACCCTGGTGGCGGGCATCGGCCATGCGGCGCTGGGCCATGTCGATTGGCCGCTGGTGCTGGCGCTGCTGCTGGGCTCGGTTCCAGGCATCTGGCTCGGCGCCCAACTCACCCGTTTTCTTCCCGAGCGCATGACCCGCGTGCTGCTCTCGGCCACGCTGGCGTTCGCCGGCTTCAAGATCATTGCCTGAGCGCCATGTACCAGTACACCGATTTCGACCGCCGCTTCATCCGCGCCCGCGCCGCCCAATACCGCGACCAGCTGGAACGCCATCTCGCCGGCAGCCTGGGCGGCGAGGAGTTCAAACCGCTGCGCCTGCAAAACGGCTGGTACATCCAGCGCCATGCGCCCATGCTGCGCGTAGCCATTCCCTACGGTGCGCTGGCGAGCCAGCAACTGCGCGCCCTGGCCGACATCGCCGAGGAGTACGACCGTGGCTACGGCCACTTCACCACGCGCCAGAACCTGCAGTACAACTGGATCGCCCTGGCCAACAGCGCCGACGTCATGGACCGCCTCGCCGCGGTGGACATGCACGGCATCCAGACCAGCGGCAACTGCGTGCGCAACATCAGCAGCGATGTGTTCGCCGGCACCGCGCCGGACGAAATCGTCGATCCGCGGCCGTTCTGCGAGATCCTGCGCCAGTGGAGCACCCTGCACCCCGAGTTCGCCTACCTGCCGCGCAAGTTCAAGATCGCCGTGAGCGGTGCGCGCGAAGACCGCGTCGCCGCCGGCTGGTACGACATCGGCCTGCAGGCGCTGAGCGACGACGACGGCCAGATCGGCTTTCGCGTGCAGGTGGGCGGCGGCATGGGGCGCACGCCGATGATCGGCGCCGTCATTCGCGACTTCCTGCCCTGGCAGCAGCTGCTGGTGTACGTCGAGGCCATCCTGCGCGTCTACAACAGCTATGGGCGGCGCGACAACATCTGGAAGGCGCGCATCAAGATGCTGGTGAAGGCCGAAGGCGCGCGCTTCACCGAGGCGGTCGAGCGCGAGTTCGCCGACATCCTGCAGCGCGATCCGGGCGGTGCCGCGCACCTCATCACCCTGCATGAATTCAACCGCGTGGCCTCGCAGTTTGCGCCGCCGCACGGTGTGCGGCCGGATGCGTCCGCTGCCCTTGCCACCGGGCACGCGCACGAGCCGGCGTACCTGCGTTGGCTGCAGCGCAACGTGCACACGCACCGTCTACCCGGCTTGCGCGCCGCGACCCTGTCGCTCAAGCGCGCGGGCCAAGCGCCGGGCGACGCCACGGCGCAGCAGATGCGCGCCGCCGCCGACCTCGCCGAGCGCTACAGCCACGGCGAACTGCGCGTGAGCCACGAGCAGAACCTGGTGCTGCCCTGGGTGAGCGCCGCCGCCCTGCATGCGCTGTGGCGGGATGCGCGGGAAGCCGGTTTCGCCACGCCCAACATCGGCCTGCTGACCGACATGATCGCCTGCCCCGGCGGCGATTTCTGCTCCCTGGCGAATGCCCGCTCCATTCCCATCGCGGCCGCCATCACCGAGCGCTACACCGACCTCGACGAGCTGTTCGACATCGGCGACATCGACCTCAACATCAGCGGCTGCATCAATTCCTGCGGCCATCACCACAGCGGCCACATCGGCATCCTCGGTGTCGACAAGGACGGTGCCGAGTGGTACCAGATCACCGTCGGCGGCGGCGATGGATCGGAGGTTGGTGGCGCAGCCTCGCCTGGCAAGATCATCGGCCCCTCGTTCGCGGCCGAGGAAGTGCCGGATGTGGTCGAGGCGCTGATCACCCTGTATCTGCGGCAGCGCCAAGCCGGCGAGCTGTTCGTGGCCTTCGCCCGCCGCGTCGGTGCGCAGCCGTTCAAGGCTGCGGCCGATGCCGTGCGCCGCGCGACCGCAACACAGGAACACCCCCAGGCCGCTGCCCCGCAGCAGTCCGCACCCGAAGGAGATGCGAAAACTCCGGGCGGCCGACCGGCTTCGCATGAGCGCCCCCAAGGTCGGCTCGCCGACCCGCCCCCCGTGGGGGTCAAGAAAACTTGGGGCGGCCCTGCGTTTCCTTGAGGAGCTCAGCGCATGAAATTCATCACTTCCGAAGACGGCGTCCGCGCCGCCACAGACCCGGCGCCGGGCGCGGGCGGACATCGCCTGTTCACGCGCGAGCAGTGGCAAACGGCCGCCACGACCTGGCCGATGCATGAGCCCGCCGGACTGGTGCTTCCCAACGACCTCGACGTGCGCACACTCGCCATCGATCTGTCGCGCTTCGCCAGCGTCGACCTGCAGTTCCCGAAATGGACCGATGGCCGCGCCTATACCCAGGCCCGGCTGTTGCGGGTGCGCCTGGGCTACCGCGGCGAGCTGCGCGCCACCGGCGATGTGCTGGTGGACATGGCGCTGCCGCTGGCGCGCACCGGGTTCGACACCGCGGTGCTGCGCCCCGGCCAGAGCCTGCAGGCCGCGCAGCGGGCACTGCGGTTTTTCGAGGGGCTGTTGCCCGAGCTCGACGACGCTCATGAGGAAACGCAGGGCAGCCCCAAGTTTTCTCACCCCCCACGGGGGGCGGGTCGGCGAGCCGACCTTGGGGGCGCTCATGAGGAAACGCAGGGCAGCCCCAAGTTTTCTCACCCCCCACGGGGGGCGGCCGCTGCAAAGCGGTGGCCTGGGGGCGCTCTCAAGGAAACGCAGGACCGCTCCCCAGTTTCCTTGACCCCCTCGGGGGGAGTCCGCTTGCGGACTGATGGGGGCGCTCCGACGCAACCGAGCCCGCATCCGCAGCCCGCCTACTACCAGGGCGACGTGCTCGATCCGCATCCGCTCTTTCTGAAACGGCCCCCGGGGCCGGCCAGCCGGCCCGCCCCCCGCAAGGGTGAAGCAAACCCGGGGTGGCCTGGCGTTGCCCTGGAAGCCGCCGCATGAACCGCGCCATCCCCATCGCTGCGCCGCCCGGCTCGGCGCCTGCCCTGTACGCCAAACCCAGTGCCGGCTTCGACCAGCGCGTGCAAGACGCGCTCGCCACGCTGCGCACGGCAGCACAGGAATTCGCCGGCCGCATCGTGCAGGCCACCAGCCTGGGCGCGGAGGACATGGTCCTGACCGACCTGATCGCGCGGCATGCGCTGCCCATCGCCATCGCCACGCTGGACACCGGCATGCTGCACGGCGAGACGCTGGAGCTGCTCGGCCGTGCGCAGCAGCACTACGGCCTGGAGATCGAAACCTGGCGTCCCGACGCGGTTGCGGCGCGCGACTTCGTCGCCCGTCATGGCCCGCGGGCCCAGGTTGCCAGCGTCGAATTGCGCCATGCCTGCTGCGCCTTGCGCAAGCTCGAACCCCTGTCCCGCATGCTGCAGGGCCGTGCGGCCTGGGTGACGGGACTGCGCCATGAACAATCGCCCGCACGCGGCCAGACCGCACGGCGCGAGAGTGACGCGCAAGGCCGCGCCAAGCTCAGCCCGCTGCTTGACTGGACGCAGGGCGACGTGTGGCACTACATCGCGCTGCACGCCGTGCCCTACAGCCCGCTGCACGACCAATTCTTTCCCAGCATCGGCTGCGCCCCATGCACCCGCGCCGTCGCGCTGGGCGAGGACATTCGTGCCGGGCGCTGGTGGTGGGAGCAGGAGGGGGCGAAGGAGTGCGGCTTGCATGTCGAGCAACGCCCCGTTGCCAGCGACCCACGCGGCGGGCCGCACGGAGTCGCTGCAGACGCCGTCGCGACAGAACCGATCGCCACACAACCCATCGCCACGGAACCGACCGGAGCCCACGCATGAACGCCCCCCTGGATCTCGAACGCCTGTTGCCGCAGATCGACCACCGTCATCTCGACGCCCTCGAAGAGGAGGCCATCTACATCCTGCGCGAAGTGGCCGGTGGCTTCGAGCGCCCGGCCTTGCTGTTCTCGGGCGGCAAGGACTCCTGCGTCGTGCTGCGCCTGGCGGAGAAGGCGTTCAAGCAGCGGCAGGCCAGCGGGGCTTACGCCGGCCGGCTGCCGTTTGCCTTGCTGCATGTCGATACCGGGCACAACTTTCCCGAGGTCATCGCCTTCCGCGACGCCCTCGTCAAAGCCTCGGGCGACGCGCTGATCGTCGCGCACCTGGACGACTCCATCCGCCGCGGCACGGTGCGCCTGGGCCATGCGCTGGAATCGCGCAACCCGCACCAGAGCGTGGCCCTGCTCGAAGCCATCGAGCAGCACCGCTTCGACTGCCTCATCGGCGGCGCGCGGCGCGACGAGGAGAAAGCGCGCGCCAAGGAACGCATCTTCAGCCACCGCGACCACTTCGGCCAGTGGCAGCCCAAGGAGCAGCGCCCCGAGCTGTGGTCGCTGTTCAACACGCGCTTGCGCCCGGGCGAGCATTTCCGCGCCTTCCCCATCAGCAACTGGACCGAGCTGGACGTGTGGCTGTACATCGCCCGCGAGAACATCGCCCTGCCCAAGCTGTACTACAGCCATCCGCGCCGGGTGCTGCGCCGCAAGGGTCTGCTGGTGCCGCTGACCGCCGTGACGCCGCCGCAGCCTGGCGAGGCGGTGGAGACGGTCCAGGTGCGGTTTCGCACCGTGGGCGACATGACCTGCACCTGCCCGGTGGAAAGCGCGGCGGCCAGCGCGACGGAAGTCGTCGCCGAGACCCTGACCGCGACCCTGAGCGAGCGCGGCGCCACGCGCATGGACGACCGCACCTCCGACGCTTCGATGGAGCGGCGCAAGAAGGAAGGCTATTTCTGATGAACACGCACAACGACGCCAGCAGCGAACACCGCCACAAAGCGCTGCGCTTTCTCACCGCCGGCAGCGTGGACGACGGCAAGAGCACGCTGATCGGCCGCCTGCTGCTCGACAGCCGCGCCATCCTGGCCGACCAGCTCGATGCCCTGCAACGCCGGGCCGCGGGTGGCAGCATCGACCTGTCCCAACTCACCGACGGGCTGGAGGCCGAACGCGAGCAGGGCATCACCATCGACGTGGCCTACCGCTACTTCGCCACGCCGCGGCGCAAGTTCATCATCGCCGACGCCCCGGGGCACGAGCAGTACACGCGCAATATGGTGACGGCCGCCGCCGGCAGCGATGCCGCGGTGGTGCTGATCGACATCACCAAGCTCGACTGGCGCGCCGCGCCCCTGCGCCTGCTGCCGCAAACCCGGCGCCACACCTTGCTGGCGCGCCTGCTGCGCCTGCCGTCCATCGTGTTCGCCGTGAACAAGCTCGACGCCGTGGACGATGCCGAGGCTGCGTTCGCGGCGGTGCGCGATGCGCTGCTGGACTTCGCCGCCGAGGCCGGCATCGCGCCCGCCGGCATCGTGCCGGTGTCGGCGCTGCGTGGCGACAACATCGCCATCGCCTCGACGTCCTGGCCTTGGTATGCCGGGCCGACCCTGTTGCAATGGCTCGAAGCCCTGCCCGCCGCCGAGGAGCCGCAGACCGGCGCCCTGTTGCTGCCGGTGCAATACGTGGCGCGCGAAGGCGACGGCCTGGGCCACCAGCCGCGCACGGTCTGGGGCCGCATCGCCAGGGGCCAGGTCCAGTCCGGCGACAAGATCCGCATCCACCCCAGCGGCGAGAGCGCCGAGGTCGTCGCGGTGCGGCGTGCGGGAGTCGCCGTCGATGGCTGCGCCGCGGGCCAGTCGGCCGGACTGGTGCTCGACCGCCAGGTGGACGTGTCGCGCGGTGACTGGGTCACGGGCTTGGAGCCGGTGCAGGCGGGTGAATCGGCCGTCATGCTCCAGGAAACGCAGCACCACCAGCCGCCAGAGTCGGCCGCGACTCCCCAGGCCGAAGTTTCCTCGGCCCCATCGCGGACTTCCCGGGGCACGCAGGAGTTCGGCGCCACCCTGGCCTGGCTGGATACCGAGCCTGCGGCCATCGGCCGCAAGTACTGGCTGCGCCACGGCCACCGCTGGGTGGCCGGGCGCATCACGGCCATCTCCAGCCGCCTGGACATCCACACCCTGACGGACGTCGATGCGCAGACGCTTGCGGTCAACGACATCGGCCGCGTGCGCCTGCGGGTGCAGTCGCCGCTGCCGCTGGAGATCTACGCCGACAACCGCGTGGCCGGGGCGATGATCGTCGTCGATCCCGCCACCCACCGCACCAGCGGCGCGCTGATGGTCGAGGCGCTGGCATGACGCGCGCCACGCCGCGAGCACGCGGAGCGCATTGATGGGTCGCATCGCCTTCATCGGTGCCGGCCCGGGCGCTGCCGATCTGATCACCCTGCGCGGTGCCCGCCTGCTGGGCCAGGCCGACGTGGTCTTGAGCGACGCCCTGGTCGATCCGGCCCTGCGCGACCTGGCGCCGCAGGCGAGGTGGATCGACGTCGGCAAGCGCGGCTTTCGCGGTGGCGCGACGCAAGCCATGATCAACGCCCTGCTGCTGCGCCATGGTCGGGCGCAGGCCCTGGTGGTGCGGCTCAAAGGCGGCGACCCCAGCATCTTCGGCCGGCTGGAGGAAGAGTTGCAGGTTGCCGCCGCCGCCGGCCTGCAGGCCGAGGTCGTGCCCGGAGTCACCGCCGCGCTGGCCGCGGCGGCCGATACGCGGCTGCCGCTCACGAGGCGCGGGCATGGACGCAGCATCAGCCTGAGCACGGCCATGACCTCTGAGCGCCCCCAGGCCGCCGCTGTGCCGCGGCCGTCCCCCGAGGGGAATGAGCATGGACCAGCGAACAGGCCTGTGCCCGTTCGCGCGCCATGCGAATGGCCTCGACGCATGCTCTGCGCCGAGCCTCCCGGGAAAACTTGGGGCGGCCCGGCGCTTTCTCATGACGGCACGGCACCCGCCAGCCGCAGCGCCGACACCGAAGTGTTCTACATGGCCGGGCGGCAACTCGCCACCTTGGCGCGCCGGCTCATGGCGGCCGGCTGGCCGGCCGCGACGCCGACCAGCGTCGTGTCGCGCGCGGGCTGCGCCGACAGCCTGCACAGCGCCCACCTGCTGGCCGAACTCGGACAGGCGGCGATGCTGCACCAGGGCCGTCCCACGGTGGTCATCGTCGGCGCCGGCGCCAGCCATCCGGACCCGCTGGGTCCATGCGGCGCGGCGCGGCCTGCAGCTCAAACCGAACCCCACCAACCCCACACCAACCCACTTCGAAACGACTGACACCATGGACATGCATGTCGACCCGGCGATTGCGCATCTCAGCCAACAGCACACCAACCACGACGCCAACCACCGCACCCCTCCCATCGAGACCGACGCCGTCATCATTGGTGCCGGCCCGGTGGGCCTGTTCCAGGTGTTCGAGCTGGGGCTGCTGGAGATCAAGGCCCATGTCATCGACAGCCTGCCCCGCCTGGGCGGCCAGTG
>NZ_JBTRXV010000048.1:0-30209 GCF_054608695.1 Thiomonas sp. | reverse complement strand
GGCCACCGGCGTGTACTGGAAGCCCGTGTGGCACGTGCTCGAAGGGCACTTCGAGCTGGTCTTGGCCAACGCCGCGCATGTGAAGAACGTGCCCGGCCGCAAGACCGACGTGAACGACGCGACGTGGCTGGCCGATCTGCTGGCCCACGGGCTGATCCGCGCCAGCTTCGTGCCGCCCGTGGCCGTGCAGGAGTTGCGCACGCTGACACGAACGCGCAAGCAGTTCGTGCGCGAGCGCGCCTCGCACGTGCAGCGCATCGAGAAGGTGCTGGAGGACGCGAACCTCAAGCTCAGCGTCGTCATCAGCGACATCCTGGGCAAGGGCGGCCGCGCGGTGCTGCAAGCGCTCATCGACGGCCACAACGACCCCGAGCATCTGGCTTCGTGCATCACCACGCGTGTCAAGGCCAGCCGAGCGCAATTGCTGGAAGCGCTGCGCGGCCGTGCCAGCGCGCATCACCGCTTCATGCTCAAGGTGCATCTGACCCACATCGATGCGCTGGACAAGGCCATCGCCGCCATCGAGACGGAGGTGGGCGCGGGCCTGGCGCCCTTTCGACACGCCGTCAAGCTGCTGAGCACCATGCCCGGGCTGAGCGAGGTCAGTGCCAACGTCGTTGTGGCCGAGATCGGCATCGACATGTCGCGCTTTGCCACCCCGGGCCACTTGCTGTCCTGGGCCTGCATGTGCCCGCGCAACGACGAGAG
This sequence comes from Thiomonas sp., assembly GCF_054608695.1. Lineage (NCBI taxonomy): Bacteria > Pseudomonadati > Pseudomonadota > Betaproteobacteria > Burkholderiales > Thiomonas > Thiomonas sp. Next base: position 29,501 of record NZ_JBTRXV010000048.1, on the reverse strand, counting down.
TGCCGGCAAGCGGCGCAGCACGCGCTTGCGCCGCGGCGGCAAGTGGCTCAAGACCACGCTGGTGCAAGCCGCGTGGTCGGCCATCAAGGTCAAGGGCAGCTACCTGCAAGCGCAGTTCCACCGGCTGCGTGCACGCCGCGGCGCCAAGAAAGCCATCGTCGCCGTGGCCGCTTCCATGCTCACCGCGGCCTGGCACATGTTGCGCGACGGCACCGAATGGCAGTAAGCGGCTAGCCACCCCACCTTGACGAGTTGACCGCAGCGTGCGCGCAGGTCGGCGACGACCTCAGCCCATTGGCTGCCAGCGATGCGGCAGCAGCTCCTCGATGCGGCTGTTCATGTGTGTGGGCAGCCGCGTCAGAACGTCCTTGAGGTAGGCCCACGGATCATGCCCATTGAGCTTGGCCGATTGCACCAGACTCATCACGACGGCGGCGCGCTGGCCCGCCAGTTCACTGCCGGCGAACAGCCACGCCTTGCGTCCCATCGCCCAGGGCCGCATCAGGTTCTCGATGTGGTTGTTGTCGACCTGCACCATGCCGTCGTTCAGGTTGGCCGTCAACGCTGTCCAGGCGTTGAGGCTGTAGTCGATGGCGCCGGCGATCGCGCTGCCCTCGGGCACATGCGTTCGCTCCAGCCGCAGCCAGACGTGCAATTCCTCCCACAGTGGTTTCGAGCGGGCTTGCCGCATGGCAAGCCGTTCTTCTTCGGTCAAGTCCCGCGCCTCGCGCTCGATGCGGTAGAGCCAGGCGATGCGCTGCAACGCCTGCGTAGCCACCGGGCTCTGGTTGACCTTGATCAGCTCGTCGAACTTGCGCCTGGCGTGGGCAAGACAGCCGGCCGCCGTTCTCCCATCGGGCTTGAGCACGCTCTCGTAGCCCTTGAACTCGTCGCGCACCAGCGTGCCCGACCAGCCTTGCAAGAAGGCCATCGGGTACTTGGCACCGCGCCCGACGCAGAAGTCGTAGGCCACGCCCGGCAACGCATCGAAGCCGCTGCGCGCGTAGGCCCAGACGTAGGCGCGTCTCGTCTTGCCCGCCCCAGGGTCGAGCATGTTCACCGGCGTCTCGTCGGCGTGCAGCACCTGCGCACCGAGCACGAACTCGCGCTGCGCGTCGAACAGCGGCTGCAATGCGGCGCCACCGCGCCCGGACCATGCCGCCAGCGTCGAGCGCGGCGTGTGCACGCCTGAGCGGGCGTTGATCTGCTCCTGGCGGTAGTACGGCAGGTGGTCGACGAAGCGGCTGACCAGGGTGTGCGCCATCAGGCCGGCGGCGGGCATGCCGCTGTCGATGATCTGCGGCGCCACCGGCTCTTGCACCAGCAGCTCGCAGCAGCGGCAGGCCCACTTGCCACGGATGTGGCGGTGCACGAAGAACTGCGCCGGCACGATGTCCAGGCGCTCGCTCACGTCTTCGCCCACGCGCACCATCGGCTGGCCGCAATCCGGGGACGGGCAGGTGGTGTCCTTGGGCTCGTGCTGATGTTCGACACGCACCAAGTGTTCGGGTAGGGCCTGACGCTTGGGGCGGCGTCGCGGTTCTTGTGGCACCGCATCGGGCTGCGCGCCGGCCTGCGCCTGCAGCGCTTCGAGCTGCGCCTCGAGGCTGGCCTCGTCGTCGGCGAGTGTCTCCTCGAAGAGTTGGCGCTGCTCGGCGTTCATGGCTTCAGTCTTGGCCGCGAACTTCCACGCCTTCAGGCGCGCCAGCTCGAACGTAATGCGCTCGAGCTTGGCGTCACGGAACTTGATGTCCTGCGCTTGGGCTGCAATGTGTCGGCTTTGCTCGTCGATGCGCTGGAGCATTTGCTCAGCGATTTCGGTCAGCGCGCCGGGGCTCAGACCATGCAGGTCCTGGGCTTTGAGTTCGTGCACATTGAGCATGCTCGTATTGTGCAAAGCCAGCATTGGCGCGGCTATTCGGACATGTTCCGATGGCCGCCGCGCTGCTTCTCAATGCCCAATCACATCCGTGTGATCAGCCGCCATCACATGCGTGTGATCACCCTCATTTGCTCCAGCCGCTGCCAGGACAATCCGAGCACCAAGGCGTCGAATTGCGGCTGCGTCAAGGTCATCGGCGCGGCCTCAGTGGGAACCTCGCGCGGCCACACGAAGCGGCCGTCGTTCAAGCGCCGCGCCGCACACCACACGCCGAAGCCGTCATGCACGAGCAACTTGATGCGGGTGGCGCGTGCGTTGGCGAACAGGTAGCCGTGATGGGCCTGGGCCGAGCCGAACACTTGCACCACGCGGGCGAGCAAACGCTCGGCGCCGGCGCGCATGTCCAGCGGCTCAACGGCCAGCCACAGTTGATCGATGCGGATCATCGTAGCCAACCGCGAAGCCACGCCGCGCACTGATCGGCAGCCGCCAGGGGCCAGCTCACGGCAACGCTCGTGGCACCCCGGCGCAGTTCGATGCGGATGTCTGCCAGCGCTGTTGGGACGGCCTCACGACTTGGCAAAGCCAGCGCGATGAACTCGCCTGCGCCGTGGCCTGCGCTGCTGGGTGATGCCGGCGGCCGGGCCGCTGGCGCTACGCCACGGCGCCACTTGCGCACGAGGTTGGCGTTGAGGTCGTAGGCGCGCGCAATGGCCGCCACCGAGGCGCCGGGCTCGCCGCACGCGGCAAGCACCCGGGCCTTGAGTTCAGCGGCGTGGCGCCGCCGCGGCGCACTCTTGATTTGCATGGTGTCCACCTCAGACATACGTGGACACCATGTTGGCCGCTATCCATCCGCTGTTCAAGGTGGAACGGCTAGCCGCTTACGAATGGCACGACCTGGGCGCTGCCCACTTCGACCGCGCCGATGCCACCAAAACCGCCAACCGCCTGATCCGCAGGCTTCAGCAGATCGGCTATGTCGTGCAGGCCACGCCGGCTTGAAGGGGAGAGTTTCACTTCAGAACTTCTATCGCGGCGCGAGCCTGGCGCAAGGGCCGTATGCCGGGCATGGGCACGCCTGGTTCAAGGCGCATCCGCAGCAGCGCGGCATTGAATCCGGCTGGTGCCGGGCCACAGGCAACACCACCGGAGCCTGCTTCGCCGTGGAGACAACCGGGGCGGGGTTTTACTGATCCGGCCTTTCCCGGTGTCGACTTCTTGCTGAATCGGCCCCAATGCCATCGTTTGGGGCAGTCTCAGCTTGCCTTGGGCCCGAAGATCTTTATAAAGACCGTGTGTCTCGCATCTTGCCACGATTTTGGCAGATCGCCATTGATCTCTAACGCATCGTAGAGATCTCGGATGATCGGTCCGTCGACCACTTTGGCTGACCGGAGCTTGTCCAGGAGTTCATAGCCATGCCAGACGGCGATGCCGAAGTCCTGGGCCAGCGCGTGCATCCCGAGATCATCGGTCACGACAATCGCAGGCTTGACCTGCCCCAGGGCGAGCAACCAACAATCAGTCGGCCCCGGAGGGGATCGGCCCCCAGAGGCGTACCTGTCGACATCAGCAAGAACCCAGCCATGCAGGACACTCTGTGCCGCCTGAATGCTTGCCTTCTCTTCGCTGGTCAACCGAACCTGCTTGGACAGGCGCTCGGCGGCGAAATCCGCCGCATCAAACCAGGGGTACTTGAATCTGAGCCGAGCACTTCGATGAACCTCGTCCTCAACGGATCTGTGAATTGTGAGGACATAGCCCTTTTGACCGAACTTGATGCCGACCGCTGGCCTGACACGCTTGGCCAGCCGAAGGTAGGCGTTCGTGTCGAGCAAGACCAGCGTCAACGGCTGAGATCTCCGTGGAGCGCCGCCGCATCTTGCATCGGGATGTCCATGATCTGCTGGATGTAGCCAGGCCCCGTCCCTTTGCTCTTGACCATGCGTCGCAACGATGGGAAGAACGCGCTGCGAAACACGTTTTGTGCGGCGGCCATGTAGGCAGCGGGCTCGGGTGGCGTGGGGTCGAACAGGATCTCGCTGACCAGCTTTCCACGCTGGTTGTTGCGGATCGCGTGAATTTCGCTGTCCTTGCAACGCAGCAAGGCCAGTCCCTCCGCCTTGGCATAGTTGTTGATCTCGCAGAACACGCTGTAAAGCGAAATGCTGTGGGCGCTTGCTTCACGCTGCAACTCCCTGATTTCGCCCATCGCATCGCGCTGCCCGGCAGCTTGGTGATAAGCCGCCTTCGCCAAGGCTTTAGGGAACAGCAATGCTCCCGCGAATGCGTCCGCAAAGTCTTCGCCCTCATTCTGACCAGCCAAGTCCGGGGTATAGACATGCGCAAGCTCGTGGGCCATCCAGAACTTGAAGTCCTCCAACCTGGTGTCCAAATTGAGGAAGATGAACGTCACTTGATCTTGGGGAAGCAAGATGTGGAGCGCGTTCTTGTGGTTCTTCTTTTCACCCCAGAGCACAGGCACAATGACAGCACCATTGCATCCAAACTCACCAATGAGGTGCTCATAGGATAAGACCGCTTGGACCCCCAGTCCAATTCGAGTGCGTACCTCTGCCACGACCACTTGCAACGCGTCGTACTGTAACGATGGCGACGGAATTTGCGCCCTCAGTGATCGCGGTTCAGGTAAAAATTGCACCAGCGGCTTGAGCAGCGTCCCCATGGCCATCGCTTTGAGGGCGTGCGCGTCTGTCGTTTTTGCGCCGCCCTTCTTCCGAAAAGCAATGACCGGTTGATCCTTCGACGGTGTGATCACCAGATCGGTAAAGCTCAGCCTCAGGGTCGTCGCAAGCTTGAGCAGCTTGTCGGGGCGAGGAAAGTCTGCGCCTTTGATCCAATTCGTCACCGCTTGCGCCGACAAGCCCATCTCGGCGGCAAGATCCTTTTGGCTCCAACCGCGATCTTGAAGCGCTTGCTGGAGATTCTGGCTGTGGATCCTTTTTTGCATAGCAAAAGGATTATCGAGGATCCGCCGTAAAAATCAAGTTTAATCAAGTTAAGTGTGGTTTTTCGTTCCTAAGCGTTTGCACCACTCAGCCAAGGCGCACATCAAGCCACACCTTTCTTGCCCGTGCCTTTGTGCCGCGCGTCAGCGCGGGTGCCTTGGTTTCCGCGCCACCCATCATGCTTTGCGCCTCCTGCGCATACCCACCTGTCAACCCTCTCGACAGGTGATCCCATGAAACTCAACCGATCCGCGCGCTGGCTGCCGCCGCTCCTGCTCGCCCTGGCCTGCGCGCCCGCCTACGCCGGCAACGGTGTCCTCGACCAGATCCAGAACACGTTCCAGACCGCCTCGACTGGATGGATGACGTCCGCGCTCGGTCTTGCCCGGCCCTTGTTCTTCGGCCTGGCTGCCATCGAGTTCTCCTGGGCGGCGATCAACTACACGCTGCGCAAGAACGATCTCGGTGAACTCATCACGTCGATGACCCTCAAGATTCTCGGCATCGCATTCTTCGCCATGCTGCTGACCGAGGCGCCGACCTGGATTCCGCCCATCATCAACAGCTTCACACAGGCTGGGCAGACGGTCGGCGGTGGCGGACCGACCTCGATCTCATCCTCGATCGGCCCGTCTGAAATTCTGAATGAAGGCATCGACACGGCAGCCAAGGTTGTATCCACGGCCGACAACATCAACAACGGCCAGACAGCGGCCGGCGTCAGCATGTTCTCGCCGGGCAAATCCATGGTGGCGCTGGGCGATAACCTGCTGTCGGCCATCTTCATCGGTTTGACCGGCCTGATGATCCTGCTCGGCTATCTCGCCATCGCCATGCAGCTTCTCATCACGACGATCGAGAGTTACATCGTCATCGGCGCCGGCGCCTTGATGCTGGGCTTCGCCGGGAGCCGCTGGACGCTGCCGTTTGCCGAGAAGTATTTCGGCTACGCGGTGAGCGTCGGCATCAAGCTGTTCACCATCTACGTGGTCGCTGGGTTCGGCGGGCAACTGGCCAACATCATCATTGCGCACTGGGCGACCATCGCTGCAACGGCGCCACCGAACAACACCGTCGGCCCGATTGACTTCATGACAGCGGGCATCACCACCCTGGCTTACGGCGCGGTCGGCTACATGGTTCCGGGCATCGCCGGATCGATGATGAACGGCTCGCCTGCCATGAGCCTGTCCAACGCCGGTGCTGCCGCTGGCGGCATGGCGGCGGCTCCGCTTGCGGCTGGTCTGGCGGGTGGCGCTGCGCTCTCCAGGGTGGCTGCGCTGGCGACCACGCCGCTCAGTGGCAGCGGGTCCGCTCCCAAGGGCGGCATCGGCGGCAGTTCCATGCTGCCGGGTGGCCCGGTTGGCGGCGTGTCGGGCACCTCACGGCTGGAATCCCTGGCGGCTGGGGCGGGCAAGGCTGCTGGCGCCGGCATCAAAAGCGCATCGTCGGCGCTGGGTGCGGCCCCAGGTGTCGAGATGGCGGGCAAAGCGGCTGGTGCCAGGGCCGAGGCTGCCGGCACTGCCAACACTGCCGCGCGTTTCAAGCGGGATGGCCCTGCGGCCAACGCGGGGGCCACGACCGGAACGGGTGAAGCCGTGAAGTCCGGTGCCGAACTCGGCAAAGCGGCGGCGCCAACCACGCAGGAAGCCGGGTTGTCCTCCGCGCCGACCACGGCGAGCACTCCAGGCGGCAATGGCTTCGCATCCGCGCCCGGGGGTGAAGGCAGTCCTTCGTCCGCATCGGGCGCCGAGCAATCGGCGGCGCAGCGCCAGTTCGAGCAGGACAACAAGGTTAAGGACAAGGGACCGAGCCTGAGCGACCGGCTGCATGACGGCGCTGCGACCTTGCAGCACGAGTCGGACAAACGCAAACCTGGCCTGTCGCACGACGGTCAGAGCGGGGGCGTGAGCATCCGGATGAATCACATCGAGTGATTCGGCCCAGCGCCATCCAACCCCCCACCCCCCAACCCGGCCCCGGCCACGGCGACGTGAGCCGGGTTTTTCATGGTTTGCGGCACCTCGCAATACCCATCCAAGGCCATCGCACCTGCTGGCCGCCTTGGATGGGAGTCTCGACATGCGCAACATCATTCTCGTCGCGGCAATCGCTGCGGCGCTCAACACCAGCCCGGCCTGGGCCATCACCGGCGCTGGCACTGCGTCCACGTCGTTCGTCGGGGCCTCAACCGGCGCCCCGAGCGGGTCGAAAGCCATCCAGGTGTCGCCATCCTCGGCCACGCCATCGGGCCTGGGTTCGTCCACATCGACCTCGGCACCGTTCATCACGTCGGCGACCAACCAGCCGGGGCCGACCAACCCCATCCCTGGCAATAACAGCTACCTGGGCTATGGCGCGAATGCGAGCGGCGCGGGCGGATCCGGCACCATCGGCGCCAACAATACAGCCGTTGGCGCCAACGCCACCACGTCGATCTCCAATGCGGGACCGCCCGGCAGCGACAACACCGCGCTGGGCAGTGGTGCAACAGCCATCAACGGGCAGGAGTCCGCCGCTGGGGGGACGCTTGCGGCGGGATCGAACGCTGACGCTCAAGGCGTGGGAGCAACGGCTGTCGGGCCTGCTGCATCGGCATCTGGACCCAGCGCCTCGGCATTCGGGGTGGGCACTTCGGCTTCCGGCAGTCTGTCAACAGCCGTCGGCGCAAACGCTTCGGCGGGGCCAAACGCGACGGCGATTGGAGCGGGGTCGCAGGCGTCCGGCTTTTCCAGCCTGGCGGTCAACGGCGGCGTCGCAAGCGGCCCCGGGTCGGTCGCGATCTATGGCACTGCGAGTGGGGCGTCCAGCATGGCCTTGGGCGGCTCCGCATCGTCGACCCAGGCGCTTGCGCTTGGTTTGGGCGCCGTGGCCAACGGCGCGGGCGGCATCGCGATTGGCGGCCTTGGCGGCCCGAATACGAACACCCAGGCGGGGACCGCAACAACAGCCGGGCAAGATGCGGTTGCGATCGGCATCGATGCTGCGTCAACCACCAATTCCGTTGCGGTTGGGCAGACAGCCTCTGCCAGCGGCGGGGGGATGGGATCGGTCGCTGTCGGCATGGGGGCGACCGCGAGCGGAAATCAGTCAGTTGCCCTTGGCGCCGGGAGCTATGACTATGGACGGTCTTCCGTCGTCAGCATCGGCTCGGGGAGCGGCGCCGGACAGACGCGGGGAATCATTTTCCTGACGGCCGGGGCGGTCTCGGCCAGCAGCACCGATGCGATCAATGGCTCACAACTGTATGGCTTGGCTCTGAGCACGGTATCCGCCCTGGGTGGCGGCGCGGCGGTGAGTGGTAACGGCGTTTCCGCGCCGAGCTATACCGTGAAAGGCACCAGCTACAACAACGTCGGTGCGGCCATCAGCGCGCTCAATGCCGGGCTGGGGTCTTCGGGCCCGGCTGCGCCCGCGGCGGTGCAGTATCTGGATCAATATGGGGCTACGACGTCATCCGTGACCGACGCGGCGGCGCTGGTCGGCACTGGCGGCACCGGTACGCCCGTCACCCTCTCGAACGTCGGCGCGGGCATCCAGGCCACCGATGCTGTCAACGTGAGCCAGCTTGCTGGTTTGATGACCAACGGTGGGGGCAGCAATCCGATGTTCATCATGGGGGGCAATCCGGGCAGCATTTCGGGGGGTTCTCCTGTCGTGATCTCAAACGTCGCCCCCGGCGCCGTCGCCGCAGGCAGCACGCAGGCGGTCAACGGCGGGCAGTTGTACGCCGCCGAGCAGGCCGTGCAGAGCCAAATCAGCAGCATCCAGTCAACACCTGGACCCGCCGGTGCACAAGGCAGCACGACCAACGTCAGCAACACCAACGGCATCTGCGTCACCACCAACGGCTCCAACGTGGTGTGCGGCAATGGCGCGACGGCCAACGGCACCAACGCCATCGCCCAGGGCACCAACGCCACGGCGACCGGCACCAACGCCCAGGCTCAAGGCCAGCATGCGGCATCGAGCGGCACCAACGCGGTGGCCATCGGCCAGGGCGCGAGCGCAACCGGTGCCAACACCATCGCGTACGGCACCAACTCGGTTGCCAGTTACGCGGGGTCGGTGGCCATCGGCAATGGTGCCCAAGCCATCGCCGACCCGACCACGGCAGTGAGCAACAACGCTGTTGCAGCAGCAAACAACAGCGTGGCGCTCGGTGCCAACGCCACGGCCAACGGCACGAACTCGGTGGCCGTCGGCCAGGGATCGGTGGCCAACCGTGCCAACTCGGTGTCGGTCAGCAACGCCGCAACCGGGCAGCAGCGCCAGATCACCAACGTCGCCCCAGGCACCTCTGGCACCGATGCGGTCAACGTCAACCAGTTGAACTCGGCGCTCTCCGGGATGCAGCAGAACCTGCAGCAGCAGATCAACGGCATGGGCGCGATGGGGATGGCGGCGGCGCAGATTGCGGGCCCTGCCCTGTCGGGCAAGACCGCGGCGGGCGTCGGCATCGCCACGGTGGGCGGTCAGCAAGCCCTGGCCATCGGCATCAGCCACGTTCCCGAGCGCCATCCCGACATGCTGGTCCGGTTCAGCGCCGCGTTCAGCACTGCAGGGCAGACAGCGGCGTCCGGTGGTGTGAGCTGGCAGTTCTGATTTGCGGCCCCTACGCATAACCAGGCAAGCCCGGCGGTGCTGGGTTTGCAATCAACCAGGAAACATCATGGACGCCAAAAGCAAACTTTATCGCAACGCCGTGTTGCTCAAGACCAAGCCGAAGTCACGCCCGGTGCCGGAGCATGCCCCCCGGCGCGACCCGCTGATCTGGGCGTTGTTTAGGCCGAACTACAAACCCGCTGGAGTGAAATCATGAACCAGAACGTGAATGTCGATGCCTGCTTGCAGGCGCTGTCGGGCTGGAGCCTGGCCGATCTTTGGATGGGCCTGGCACAAGCCGAACTTTGGGAACTCGGCGCGATGCTCGCCGACCACGCCGACGGCGTGCCGACGCTGGCGCACCAGTACCCAGAAGCCGCGCAAAGGCTCGGTTTCTGGGCCGAAAGCTGCGGCCTGGATCCGGGCACCGGGGAGCGGGCGGTGATTGATGTGGACGATTAAAGGATGTTGGCCATGGGGCTAACCACACAACAAGGAAACATCATGGACAACATCACAGCCCGCATCGTCGCCGCCATGCTCAGCATCGCAGCGTTTGGCGGCATCGGCACCGCGGCCTACACCAGCCTGCAGACGTCCGCCCAGGCCACGGCCATCCAGACGAAATTTCTGGCAACCATGCCCAAGCTGCCGGCTTCGCTGCCCCCTGCAGCAGCGTCGGGGGCCAAACCATGAGCATCGAAAACAAAACCATCCAAACCATCATGCAGCTTGCCATCGTTGCGCGCAGCGAGGGGCTGCGCGGCATGCGTAGGCACGCAGACTTGATGCCCTATGCATTCGGCCGGATGGGTCTGCGCCTGCTCAGCAGCGGCGCCGATCCCGACGACATCCGCGCCTTGTTGGGGCTAAGCGCCGCGCGGGATGCGAGGCTCAAAGAGATCGTGGCTGAGGGGCTGGCAGGCATCGCCGACGCCGAAAACCCGCAGAGGCTCGAAACACGGCTGCAGCGGATTGCCAATGGCTTTTGAGCGCCCCAGGGGCGGCCCGACGTTTCCTTGAGGGGCGCGCGGCCGCAGCATTTGCGGCACTTGAGCATATCCCTGGTGACACAACTCACCGGGGATTTCGATGTCCGCTTTCCAACACGCGGTTTTGTCCAACCTTGAGGCACAAGGCTGGAAGATCGGCAAGTCGCACCAGGCCCGCGAAGGCACCATGTACCGGGCGAACGATGGCGGCGGATCGACCGAGGCGCAGGCCATTCTGATCAAAGACAGCGGCATCGCCGTCATCACCTCGCACCGTGGCAGTCTCGATCTGCCGAAGCCCTGGCGCGAAGGGCGCGAGGCCAGCGACGGGTCTCCGACCCGCTACATCACCGCGCACGATCTTGGGATCGAGGTCGCGGCAGATCCCCGTCGGCAAGCCGCGCTGCCAGCAAGGCGGGCTGCCGACCAGGCACAAGTCGTGAAACTCGGGCCGGTCGCAGCCCGCGATCCCCTGGATGCGGACTGTGTGGCGGGTGTGCTGGCGGCGTGGTACGCCGGCCCCGTCCCGCGCGATGACCACCCGCAGCTTGTCAAGGGCGGCGCCTGGGTGCACCCCTGTGGACTGCGCGAGTTTCCGATGGACCACAAAAACGCGGGCGATCTGTTGGCCCCACTGTTCCGTCCAGTCTCACCGACCTCCCGCTCCGTCGAGCTGTGCGGCGGGCAACAACTGCTGCGCAACACCGAAGCCGCGCCGGACAAGTACGTCCTCGCCGGCAGCAAGATGTCCGGGGCGATCGTGCCGCTGCCGCTGCCGACGCGCGATGCGATGTTCACGCCCCCAGGGTGCAAGCCAGCCTTGCGCTCGGCGCTGAATATGGAGGGCCGGTCGAACCCTGGCTTGTTGGCGCAGCTTGCCCCGTCATGCGATCTGGGAGCGTCCTGGCTGCGGCCCGGCGCCCGCATCGTCGTTGTTGAAGGCGTCCGCACGGGGCAGGCCATCCGAACGGCAACCGCTGGCTGGGGATCGCCAGCGGGAAGCGTGAAGGACAAGGACACGGTCGTGCTCGCGGCACTGTCGGCCAACAACCTGCCAGCGGTGGCGCGCTGGCTCCAGGCGTCCGGCTTGGCGGCAAAGCATGAGATCGTCTTCGCGGCCGACAACGACCTGCAGAAGTCCGATTTTGTTGGTATTCGCAAGGCCGTTGAAGCAGCGCAAATCTCCGGCGGCAAGGTGGCGCTGGTGGACAACCACAAGCCCGGGTTCGACGCCCACGACATCCTCAAGGAGCGCAAGCACGACCTGCGGGCGGGGCTGGCTGCCGTCCGGGAGTTCATCGACACCGCGCGTTCGCCGCAGCAAGTGCGCGCCGATCGGGCCGATGCGTTCGCGTCGCCAGTGCCAAGTCAAGACCCAGGCAGGGGCAAGGACATCGGCCGTGGTGATGCGGGAGTGTCGCGTTGAATCCCTCTCTGACCCTGGTCCTGCCCCTGTCGCTCATCGTGCTGAGCCGCCTGCGCCAGCGCGACATCGACCGGGCGATGACCGCCGCGCTGGCACTCACCGCAGTCGTCAACATGCTGCTGATCGGCCTGCAGTGGCGCGCCGGGTTCCCGGGGCCGGTGCCCAACACCAGCGGCGTGCATGTGCTGTCGGCCGTCCCGCTTCTGCCTTGCCTGGAGCTGTGGGCCGTCTCGTGCAGCAGGGAGCCTGGCGGCGCCTGGTTCACGCGCCCGTGGATGCTGGCGGCCCTGGCGTTCGCGTCGATCTGCCGTTCGACGCCGCGGGGTCGGCCCTGATGGCGATCGACAACTTCGGCGAGCCGCCGCTGCACGGCCTGCGCTTTGTCGGTGGCGCCGGCTGGGCGGACAGCCTGATCTGGACGCCGGCCTTCACCGTCGGTTCCGCGCTGCTGTGCCGCTTCGCGATACGTGTGCTGCGCGACAGGAGACACGGTTTGCCGTGTCCACGGCATATCCATCCTGAGCCGCAGATGCGGACGATCACCGGAGACCCCCATGACCTACATCAATGCTGATTTCGATGCTCTCTACGACACGCTCAACCACAAGGAATTTGACAAGCAACTGCGCTACGTGGTTGCCGGCGGACGCGCCACGTTCGCTATCCCCGTTCTGCATCGGGTGATCGGCACGGATGATCTGGTTCTCTGCGGCGCGCAAAAGGTCGAAATCAACCCCGATCACGATCATTGTCATGTGTACCCCGGTTCACGGATGTCGAACGCGTTCGGCATGATCGCGTCTGGCGGCGTGGCTGTCACCATCCGGCAGAAGATTCTTGCCGGTGAAGAGATCCCACCGGAAGACGTGCGCAACCTGGTCGACACCCAATCGCCGCGCTTGGTTATCGCGCATTCCGCAGCATCGGCCCTGGCGATCCATCACGCCACCGGCGAGCCGGTGCTGTGCGCGCTCACTCCCGACAACATGCTCCCGGCCGCGGCCTATGCCAGAAGCGTGCTGGGCGACAAGGCCGCCATCGTCCTGTTTCCCGACAACACCCCCGCGTCGCGACAGGCCGCGCTGCTTGCGGCCCACGCCGTCAGCGGCAAGGTGACCGGCATGAACCCGACGGCGCCCCAAATCAACCTGATGCATGGGCTTGTCGACGCAACACAAGCAGCAGACGAGCGAGACCGAGCGCGACCAACGCCAGATCCGCAGGCCGCGGAACGCGCAAGGTACGACTTCATCATGCACAGCATTCTCGATCCGCTGGATCCGCTGGCGGCTGCGCAATGCGTCACACCGATGCAAAAAGTCTCTCGTGTCAGCATCGATTTTCGTAAAGCGCAGGTGCGCTTCGGCGGAAACGACATCGCGCGCTGAAGCCCATAGACCCCCATCAACTGGAGCCCACCATGGATCAGAAGCACATTGTCGAATCACTCCAATCCTTCAACGCACGCGACTTCAACGCGGCGATGACGGATGCGCTCGCGCAGTTCTCCTTCCCCGTCATCGCGCCGTCTGTGGATGGCGTCCGGTATGACCTGGTCGCGGTGCAGGATCTGCGTCTGCAGCATGGACCGAATCACGGGACCTTGCAAACGACAGCGCTGGGATTCGTCCCGGCGGGCGCGTTCGCTGTCGCGGATCATTTCCCGGCGCTGTACAACCGTCTCGGCGCGAAGGGCCATGTCGCGCAGGCCGCGCTGCCCCTTGCCGACGTCTTTGACCGCGTGGTGGTCACCCACAGCGCCGCGTCCGCCCTGGCGATCAACACCCTGGGCAGCGGCAACGCGATCGCCGCGCTCGATCCCCTCAACATCCGCCCGGTTGCCGAGTGGGTGCGGTCGCAAGGCAAAGAGGTCGTCATCCTGCCGGACAACAGCGATCTGTCGCGCGCCGCTGCACGTGACGCCGCGCGCGCCCTGGGTGGGCGCGTCAAGGTCGCCGCGCCGCCGTACCAGCCAGGGCAGCGCAACGTCATGGCTGCGCTGCAGGACCCCCACGCCCACGCGCGCGGCCTCTACCCGCCGAGCGATGAGGTCGGCGAAAGCCAGCGCAATGAGGGTTTGCGCCATGCGCATGTCAGCGCTGCGCACGCACGGCTTGTCTTCGTGCCCATTGCGGATGCTAAGCCCTGGACGCCAGGCATGGGGCGCGTGGCGTCCATGCACCAACTTGCCGCTGGCATCGAACGCTAACCCGGAGACCACCATGTACAAAAACCCCGCATTTGAAGCCGACTTCGGCAAGCAAAGCCCCGAGTCCATCCGCCTGGCGATGGCCGCCGCCATGAACGGCCAGCCTGCGCAATTCGTTGTGCCGATGTTTCGCATCAAGGGCGACACGATGCGCCTGGACGGTGCGCAGAAGGTCGAGGTCAACCCCGACAAGGCCGCGGTCTACCCCGGCTCGCAATTCAGCGCTGGATCGTTCTCCATCATCCCGGTGACCGAAGCCATGCGCTTCAAGATGATGATGGGCGACCCGATGACGGCCAAGGATGCGCCCGATCCCGTCGAATTCGGTGGTCAGGTGGTGGTCACCCACTCCGTCGCATCGGCCCTGGCGATCTATCACGCCACCGGCGAGCGCGCCATCGTCATGCCGGCGTTCACCCCGGAGAACATGAAGGCCGTGGCCGAGTTCGCCAAGGACACGCTCAAGGCCAAGGACATTGTGGTCGTGCCCGACAACTCGCATGCCTCCAGGCTTGCGGCGCGCGAGGCGGCCAAAGCCGTGGATGGCAAGGTGGCGCAGATCGACTATGGCCCCGAGCAGAAGAACCTGCTGGGGGCCATGGCCGAAGCCCGCCAATGGGGCAACAAGCTGTTCCCCGCCCCAGAAAACATGCTGGACGAAGCCCAGCGCGATCGGTCGGTCCAGGGCGCTGCGAAGCGCTACATCCGCGACCCCGTGCTGAACGCTGCGAAGTGGGACAAGGTGCCGATCCCGACCGTAATCCTTACCAACGGCCGTCAGGTGGTCGCGCAGCGCCAGCCCGAGACGGAAGTGGGTCGGTAGCGTTTGCCGTGTCCACACCATAAGCCAATAACCCGGCGCGGCCGGAACCGGAGAACCCCATGAGCACACTCGACACCCTTGACAACCTGGTTGACCAGGCCAAAGCCGACGCCGAACCGAAACCTGAGGTGCAGGAAGTTCCTGCCGCCACGTCTTCTGTTGCCCCTGATCTTGTGGCCGCAACACCCATGCCACCTGCTGCCGAAGCCGACCTGTCGGTGGAGCAACACAAGCGCCTTGATCTGCTGCACGAGTACGAGGAACTGAGCGCTCCAGCGCGCACCGAGCGCAACACCGCCATCGATGCGTTCGATGCCGACTGGCGTGAACGCCGGATGAAGCTGCAGGGGGACGTCGAGGAAACCCGCGCCAAACGCACGGAATCCCTGACCGCCGAGGGCGTGGATGCGCATCTGCATGACAGTGTCCTGGCGAAGGAAACCGCCGCGCTGGTGGAAGACTTCGAAGCGCGCAAGGATGCCGCAGCGCGTGACCTGGACAAGTCCATGCCGCGCCCGGCCCGCTGGGTCGATTTCCTGGGCGAGAAGGCACAGGACAACCCTGGCGACCCGGTGCTGGAGTCCTTGCTTGAAGAAGCTAAAAAGGCCCCCGATCCCGGCATCGAAGGCTTCGGCGGTGTCCCACCCAAGGCCGTGACCCTGGCCGACCTGGTGCACAGCATCGACAAGGACGGTCAGATTCACTACAGGCGCGGCCTGCGCACCGTGATCCATGATCGCGGCTCCCGCCTGGACGTGCAGCGCAACGATGATCGCGACATCGAGGCTGCTCTCAAGATCAGTGCGCAGAAGTTCGATCTGAAAAAAGGTTTGATGCTCACCGGCGACTTGGCGTTCAAGGTCAAGGCCGCCGAGATCGCAGGCCGTCTGGGCTATCCGCTGCAGAACAGCGAGCCCGAAGTGCTCATGGCCTGGAAAAAAGGCCGCGACCTGAACCCGCAACTCCAGCGCGCGGTCGTGCCGAGTGTGGAGCGCGGCATCACCGGCGATCTGGCGGTGGCCCGTCCGATTGCCGAGCGCACCGGCCCGGTGCAACTGCGCGCCGATCCGCTCACCATCGAGCAGGCCGACAGGCTGGGCGTCACGCCCAATGGCGACGGCGTGGTGGTGATGTCTCTTGAGCGCGTGCTGGCTGCCGGAGCCGCGTTCCGCGAAACCCAGAATGCCGCCCTGCGCGTGCTGGCGCAAGCCGACCTGCGCAAGCCGGACGGCGGGGTCGACTTGGGCAAGCTGAAAGAGTTGGCCCCCAACCTCACCCACGATGGAGCGCTCACCGAGCTGGCGCGGGACGTGGTGATCGTGCGCGACGACCGGGTGATCCGCACCCGCGAAGCGCTCGGACCGGAGCTGGGGCCGGTGATCGGCGTGGCTTACAGGACCGCAGGGGAGCGTGCCCGCGAGAACGACGACGTGGCCGCAAGCATCGCCAAGGCGCACGAAGCCGAACGCACTCAGGAACAAGCCGCCGAGCAGGAAACCGACGCCAAGAGCCTGCGGGTGCGCAACGTCGATGAAGAGCTGGAGGCGGTTGCCGCCAAGAAGGAAGGCCGCAATGTCAAGGACGCATCCAAGGACGAGAAGCGTGAGATCAAGTCGGAAGAGATCGCGCTTCCAGGCCCTGCGGTCTTCCGCTCCGGGCGCACCGGCAAGAGCCTGGACGTGGGCCGGGGCATCGGGCTCTGAGCGCGGCTGCTATGCGTGCTCTGACCCAAGCGCTGCGCGAAGCCTTGGTGCGTGAAGCGCTGGCGGCTGATGACCGGCTCGTTCGGCTGCTGGCCGAATGGGTCGGTCGCGACCTGTCGGGCTACGCCTGGCAGGACAGCATCCCCTGGCGCATCGAGCGCGGCATCACCGCGTTCATCCAGAGCGTCAATCGCCTTGTGAAACAGGAGTCCATGATGAAACCTGACATGCTTGAAATCCCCGCGCGTGATGCGCAGCGCCTGGGCGCCATGGTCGATCACGACCTGCCGCCTGTCAGCGAACAGGACGAGGCGCAAGGCGGCGAACTCACGCTCGACCAAGCGCTGCTGAGCGCCCTGGATCTGGGCACTGAGCCTGTCGGCCTGGGGGTGTGACATGAACGTCCCCGTCGATGCACTCAATCCCGATCTGCGCCTGGGTGTGCAGGCCTACGCTTTTCTTGCTGCTGATAAGGGTCTGGGGACGTACACTTTTCCCCAGTTCGCCGACATCATCGGTGAGCGCTACGACTCGGCCAATGCGCGGGTGATCACGGAAGCCTTCCGCGCGCTGCCCGACGGCAGCATCACGGTCGGCGACAACGGCGCTGTGTCGGTCGATCTGCCGGATGCCATCGTCAAGCAGCAAGCCGCTTCGGAGCCATCGCAAGCGGTCCCGGACCATGCCGCCTCATCGCCGGCCATCGCCTCAACCCCAACGGCGGGGGCAATAGAAAGGATTGAACCCGGCCAAGCCGGCTCAACCGCCTCGCGAGACTTCCGCCAGGAATTCACCGACAAGGTGGTGGCCGCAATTGAATCCGGCCAGGCGCTGCCCTGGAACAAGCCCTGGCACACGCTGCAAGGCTTGCCGCGCAACGCGGTGTCAGGCAAGAATTACCAGGGCGGCAATCGCGTGATCCTGGGCCTGGTGGCGATGGAGAAGGGCTATGGCGATCCGCGCTGGATGACGGTGAAGCAGTCCAACGATCTCGGCGGCCATGTGCGCAAGGGCGAGAAAGGCGTCATGATCGAGCGCTGGGACAGCAAGCCGTTCTGGCAGCGGCGCGATGTGGAACTCGTCCACCAGGGTCGCATCGTCGGCGTGGATCGCAAGCGCGGCGTCGATGAGGCCGGCGTGCATCTGGTCGGCGGGGCTGTTGTTCCGCCTGCGTCCGTCACCGTCCAACATGACGGCAAGGACTATTCCTGGAAACAGGCCGAGCGCGCGCTGGATCTGCTGGTGGGGCGCAACTACGTCGTCTTCAATGCCGAGCAGTGCGACAAGCTGAAACTGGAGCCGCTGGTGACGCGCCAGAACATTCCTGTGCTGGAACGCGGCGAGCAGTTGATGACGGCGATGCAGGAAGACGGCGTGCGCTTCGTGCACCAGGGGGCGCGGGCGTACTACGCGCCGGCGGGCGACCTGATCGCCCTGCCCCCACGCGACACGTTCCAATCCGTCGAGGGCTACTACGGCACGGCGCTGCATGAGATGGGCCACGCCACGGGTGCCGAGAAGCGTCTGAACCGGGATGGGATCACCGGCGGGCACAGCTTCGGCTCCGAGGGCTATGCCCGTGAAGAGCTGCGGGCTGAGTTGTTCTCGGCCTTCATGGCGGCCGAGACCGGCATTCCGCACGACGATGACCAGCACATGGCGTATCTCCAGTCGTGGGCACAGGCGCTCAAGCAGGACAAGAACGAGATGTTCCGGGCGGCGTCCGAGGCGGGCAAGGCGGTGGACTATGTGCTGGGCCAGGAACAGGACTTGTTGCAGAAGATCAATCGCCTCTACGGCCAGCTTGTCGGGCCGGAGGTTGCTGACTTGTCGAAAGAACCTCATGCGGTGACCTTTGCGGAGTTCTCTGGCATCGCGCATGCTGAAAAGCTGGGACCGAGCCATGGTCGGCAATGGGAAGTCTTCATGGGCAAGGAGTCGCTCGGCTTTGCCGATGGGCCGACGATCGATGGCGCCTTGCGCCAGGTGCATGCGCGCGAGGTGAACAATGCCCTGTACGGCAATCAGCCTGATTCGCCTGAATTCCTGCGCAAATCCATGCCGCCCCCGCGGGTGCTGGCGGAGTACCCCGGACTGCAAAAGCTGTGGGCGGGTGTGATCGAGGTGCATCGGCCTGCTCAAGGACAAGCCGCCCTGGACGCCGCGATGGCCAAGTTCCAGAGCGAGGTGCGGCGGGCGCATGCCGTCGATCCGCCAGCCGCTCAAGAGCCGGCCCCACCCCAGAAATCCAGGTTCTGGCGCAAGGCGAGCAACGTCGAGGACATCTGCGATGACGTGGTGAACCTGCCAGGTGCCGGGGCGCAAGGGTCGGATGCGGCGAAGGTGGCTGACACCAAGGCCCTCTCCGCGGCAGAGTACGACGCGTTCACCTCGGACTTCTTCAAGTCGCAGTCCTGGCTGGCTGGCAAGGGTGGCGTCGAGCGGATGGATGACGGCAGCGACCAGCGCCATGTCGTCGAGGTCACCGCGCCGGATCGCCAGACCCTGCACATCGACCCGAGCGGCCATGACTATGCCCGCTATGTCGGCATCCCCGAGGCTGACGTGGAGCGGGTGCGCGCCGCCCGGTCGCTGCTGGTGAGCGCGGCTCCCGCCAAGAAGCCCGATCTGTCCAACATCCCCCAAACCGAGCGCTACGAGTTGTTCGATGCACATAGCGAGTCGCTGTACGCCGGGCCGAGCGCGGAGACGATGATCGGCGTGGCTGAGAAGCTGGGCTCGACCCAGTTTCAGGCCGTGGCCGCCGATGGCCAGCGCACCGACGTCGTCCGGGGCGAGGATGGCACTTGGAAAGCCAGCGCGCTGTCGGCGACTGAACTGCGCCAGCAGCGGCAAGCTGCCATGAAGCAGGAGCGCGTTCCACGGGTTGGTGCCAGCAAGGCCCAGGGGGTTGAGCGCTAAAGCTGGGCTGGGCCGCGCCGCCCCACTCTGCCCAAACCCGCTTCGGCGGGTTTTTCGTGTCGGTCATCGCCATCGATCCGGTTTGCCGTGTCCACACCATAACCGTAAAGGCAACGTTGCGGGTCCCGGCGATCCGACTCATCAAGGCTGAGGCTTGCCCGGCTCTGAAAAATCCGTCAGTGCAGAGGAAAGTGGGGCTCGTGTTTTGACTTCGACGGCTTGTGCAGCACGGCCAACACGACCGCCGCCAAGCCGAACAGGACGACAAGCCCCATGCCATAGAACGCCGCTTCGGTGAAGCTCATCATTCATCCTCCATGGAGAGCAGAAACGCCGCGATGGTTTGACAGACCACCCACCAGACGAACGCGCCAAAAAGCATCAACGGGGCGCGTGTCGAATAGCCAAGGACGCCAAGACCGATGCCACCGAACGTCGAGACTTTCTTGAGTTCTTCGGCAATCGATTTCCTGACCTCTTTGTTGAATCGCAGCTTCATGCGGACATTATCCCAGCTTTGCTTTCCGGCCCTGCCTAGACACACAAGGAAGGAGCCCCACGATGAAAACGACCACCAACACCCCCGCCGCCCGCGTCTACCGCAGCGGCAAGCCCATCCAGTCCAGGAAAGCCGTTCCCCATCTCGCGCCGCGTCGCGATCCTTGAGTGTGGGCCATCTTCGGGCCGAAGTACAAGCCCAACAAAAGATCGGTGACGTCACCGCGGCAGCGCGCAACAGGTTCCAACCCGTTGTATTGGGACACCCCAGCCTGGCGTCGCACCCACTGGCCCACGTCACGGGCCACCCTCTTTTCTCGATGCCGGCCGCAGACCCAATATAGTGCATAAGTGCTACCATTGTCCTTGTCCCCGCCTCCGAATGAACGCAAGCCATGACGACCACCGTTCAAATCCGCCGCCAGGGGGGCGCTGCGATTGTCACGATCCCGGCCCATCTGCTGCGCACCTTGCACATCGATGTGGGTACAGCTCTGGATCTGAGCGTTGAAAATGGGGTGCTGACAGCGCGGCCCGTCCAGGCTCAACCTCGCAAGCGCTACAGCCTGCAGGAGCTACTCAAGGGGACTTCAGTCCAGGCGATGGCTGAACTGAACGCCGAGACGGCATGGGCGCTTGAAGGCGGGCCTGTCGGCCGGGAGATTGTCTGATGGCTCGGCGCGCGGCGCGCCCTGGGGATGTGTACTGGATCGACCCCAATCCAGTCGCCGGCCGGGAAATGCAGGGTCGCCACCGCTTTGTGGTCATCACACCCAAAGAGATCAACGCCTTGGGCATCGCCATGACGGTACTCGTGACCAGCGGGGGACAGTTCACGCGCAGCACGGGCTTGACGGTGGCGATCCAAGGCCATGACACGCAGGGCGTCGCGGTGTGCAACCAGGTGCGCTCGTTCGACCTGGAAGCCCGTGAGAAAACCGGCACGGCGCGCTACGTGGAAAGCCTGGACGCCGCCACCACGGCTGAGATCATTGCGAGGGTGGTGAGCATCATTGAACCTGAGGCTTGAATCGCCCCGGGTATTCTCGAAACTCAACCAGTTGAGAGCCGGCTTTCGAGCATGAATTTCGAGAAAGCGCGCCTCTTTGGAAGCGTTCTCGATTCAATTCTTCTCACAAACTGTGGTTAACGCGAATCTATTCCAGCACCGGCTGACCCCACAGATATCCTTGACCCCAGTCCATCCCGATGGCGCGCATGAGATCACGAGCCGCAACCGCAGGTCGCGGTGCAGTTGATGCAAAGTCTGGAGGCCGGGGCTGGCGCAGATCATGCAAAGGGCCAGCCCCGTTGACCACTAGCGCCCATGCGGACCGAGTGACACAGTCCGACCCCCTGACCGGCCGCTGACGACTGCCCGCTCGGGGCAGACCAATCAAATCTACCGCAGGCGACGACACCAGTTCCCAAGTTGAAGGATCACTCGCTCAGATAGCGCACGCCGGTCAGCTTTTCGGACAGCGCCCATAGGCGGCGCGCGGAGTCTTCATTGCGCGAGGCTTGGTTGGAGCCCACCTTCTTGGGGTCGCCGCGATTCCCGCCCATGCGGCCCGGACCGTAGTATTCGCCGCCGCGCACATCCGGCATGCTGGCTGCGTAGAGCTGAGGCAACGCACCCATTTCGGCGGATTGCGCCAGCAGCGCGTTGCCAATCCGCATGAACATCCGACCCAAGGCGGACTTCTCCATCGTGGGCCCGGCGGTTTGCAGATTGGTGGCGGCGTAACCCGGATGCGCGGCAACGCTGATCGCCCGGGCTCCCGCCTTGCTCAGGCGCCGCTGCAGCTCGTAGGTGAACAGCAGGTTCGCCAGCTTGCTCTTGCCATAGGCGTCCCACTTCTTGTAGCGCTTGCGCTCCCAGTTCAGGTCACCGAAGTCCATGCTGCGCGTCCAGTTGTGTGCAAGGCTCGCTGTGCTGACCACGCGGGCGGCGGAGGCCACCAGCAATACATCCAGCAGCAGGCCGGTAAGAGCGAAATGGCCAAGATGATTGGTGCCGATCTGCATCTCGAAGCCTTGCTTGGTCCGCACCAGCGGCAGCGCCATCACACCGGCATTGTTGTGCAGGATATCCAGCTTCTGATGCCTGGCTTTGAAAGCCTTCGCAAATGCAGCGATGGAATCGAGATCGGCGAGGTCAAGCGCCATGAACTCGAGCTGCGCACCGGGTACTGCAACCTTGATCGCGTTCATTGCAGACTCGGCTTTCTCGCGTCCCCGGCAAGCCAGCACCACCTGCGCTCCGTTGCGCGCCAGTTCGAGCGCCGTGTGAAACCCCAAGCCGCTGTTGGCGCCGGTGACAACCGCCAGCTTGTTCTTCAGATCCGGCATGTCGGCTGTTGTCCAATGGCTCATTGTTATTCCCGTGGGTGTGTTTGCATTGATGGTCAGTCGACCCAGAAATTGCGCGCCAGCGGCCGCCGTTGATCCCACTTGCCCTTCTTGCTGGCGAAATCGACGACGCCGCTGCCCTGATCCGCATCCGGCACCTGCCAGGCGCCGTTGACCGCGCCGGAGAGCGCGCCCGACAGCGCCTCGAAGCCCTGCGCGGTGTACAAATCGCACTCCACTCCCCGATTGATGATGAATTTCAGTTGTCTCACGGCCTGGTGATTCTTCACCCGGAATACCTCCAACAAATGATTCACTTCCGCATCGAGCGCGCCGATCGGCACGATCCGGTTCCACAGGGTGAGGTCCACGGCGCGGCGCGCACCGTGCAAGGCGCCGATCAGGTTGATCTCCTTGGTCATGCGCCGACCGATCAGGCGCGCCATGCGCGTGGTGCCGCCCCAGCCCGGGGTAATGCCCACATCCACTTCCGGCATGCCCCAGAGAGCCCGTTCAGTGGCAATGACAAAATCGCAGGCCATGGTGATCTCCAAACCGCCGCCGACGGCCATGCCGTCAACCGCTGCGATGGTGATCTTGTCCAACTCCTCCAGCGTGTTCGCCATGTGCTGGTAGTAGCGCACGCGGCGCATGACGTCATTGGCATTGCCCCATTTGGGCATTTCGGTGATGTCGTCGCCGGCGCAGAAGTGTTCCCCCGCGCCTTTGATGATCAGATAGTTGATGTCGGTGGCGTCGCGCGCTTTTTCGAAGGCGCCAACCAGTTCAGCGGACAAGGACATGGACAGCGCATTGCGCCGCTGTGGACGGTTCAGCGTCAGCAGCATGGCGTCACCGTTTTGTTCAATGATCAGATCGTTGCTCATCCGCTTGCTCCTTGAGTTCGGGATGTGTTGCAGCGACGGGCTTGCACCTGGGCGCACAACCAGTCACAATCGAATGAATAGTTACACAGACGCTATCGAAATGCAAGTTAATAAAAAGAAATCAACCGGATCACGCCCCGAGGTCCCGGTCGCGCAGCGACGCCCGCGGGTGGATTCGATCGAGCGGGTGCTGTCGCAGGTTGGCGACGCCTGGACCTTCCTGATCCTGCGGGAAGCGTTTTTTGGCGTGCGCCGCTTCGATCAATTCCAGACCACCCTGGCGGCCGCGCCCAACATCCTGACCGACCGTCTCAAAAAGCTGGTCGCCAACGGCCTGCTACAGAGGCATCAATATCTGGAGCGTCCTCCGCGCTTCGAATACGGGCTGACGGAAAAGGGGGTCGACTTGTACCCAGCTATCGTGCTGCTCATGCGCTGGGGTGACCGCTGGCTGGACGAGGACAAGGGACCGCCGTTGTTGTTGATGCACAGGCCCTGCGGCAAGGTGTCACAGCCGGTTTTGGTGTGTGATCAGTGCGCCGAGCCGATCAACGCGCGCGACATGGACTGGAAGCCGGGGCCAGGGGCTGAGCCTTCAGTTGTCAGGTAGCCCTTGGCGCTGCGCGCATCAAGTTGTCCCCCATGCGCTATGGGTGTCGGCGCCGATTGAATATTTATAGACAGAAGGAACCGAACTGTCTCAAAGCCTCGGGAATGCTGGAGTTCGCCCGCTCTGACGCCAGCATCGGAGTCGTCGAAAGAACCGAGACAAAAAAAATGAAACGTCGCTCGCGATACGGCCCAACAATGCGTGAAACCGTTAGCAGTCAACGATCGTCGAATCTGTGAAGAGGAATAGCCGCGCAGCCTTGCCGGTGTGATCGCTGCTCGACGCGAGTGATCAAACCAGGTTGCCTGAACACTGAACTGCGGCAATGGAGCATCTGCCCCACTGGCAGGTCATGGCCGACAACGGCCCGATCGCTTGACCGATCCCAACAAGCAAGCAATTTCAACCCTCCATTCCAGATACCCTTTTTTTCATGGTTTGCGGCCCTTCGGCATCAGCATGCAAGCGGGTCGTCCGCTTGCTCGTCCGCAATCATCATGAACAAACGCATCCTTGCCTCTGCCCTTGCCTCCGTCTTTCTTGCCCCTGCTGCCTTTGCCGGCGGTCTTGGCGTCTCGGCTGGCATCGCCACGACCAGCATCCATGCTGGCAGCGCCTCGTCTGTGTCCGTGCCCGAAGCTGTGCTCGGCGTATCCGACCAACTCGGTTCCGTCCTCGTCGGTGGCCATTTCGCCCAAGGCCACGGCCAGGGCGTGCATGTACGTCAGTTCTCCGGTTTCGCTGGCCTGCCCGTCTCGATGGGCCAGATTGTCGCGGTACCCTACGCCGAACTCGGCTACGACAGGATCGGTGCCTTTGCTGTCGATCACACGGCTGTCGGCGTCATGGCGCAGACCCACACCGCCCTGTGCAGGTGTTCGGCGGCATGAAGGTGGGTCGCACGCTCGGCGCTCAGGGCCTTGTCGGCGCGGAAAACGGCACGTATGCCGGTGCCGATCTGGGTCTTGGCTTCACCGCCGGGCCTGGCGCGGTGCAGGTCGCTTATCACTTCACGCGCATGCCCATGTCTGCCATCGCAAACACTGACATAGGTCGCTTCGCCGTGGGCTACACGATGGCGTTCTGATTGCTGGGTTGGCGTCCAGCCGCAGGTGACGCACAACAGCGGCAGCGCGCAACAGGTTCAATCCCGCATCGGGGCATCCTGCCCGGGTGCGCGCCGACTGGCCCACGTCACAGGCCACACACCGTCCTTGAAGCCCGCACGTCTCACGACTGGCGGGCTTCATCCGTTTGCGGCCCCTCGGCATAAGCATCCATCGGAACTTCTTTCGGAGATGCGGCATGGATCAGCAGGTCAATCCCAGCAGCGCACTCAAGCGGAGCACAGTCGCGTCCATTGCCGTTGCGGCCATCAACGGCAGCGGGCTGCGGCCAACGGACGAGCAGGCCCATGCCGTCGAAGCATTTGGCACTGGCGGCAGTCTCAAAATCATCGCTGGCGCCGGCACGGGCAAAACGTCGACGCTCAAGCTGATCGGCGAATCCACCGCCAAGCGTGGCCTCTACATCGCGTTCAACACCGCCATGGCCGATGACGCCAAGCGCCGCATGCCACCGAATGTCTCGGCCTCAACGGCGCATTCCCTGGCGTTCCGACATGTTGACCCTAGATTCCGCGCCAAGATCGGATCGCGTCTGCCTGCTGGAATGGCCGCAGAAGCCGGCGGCATCCGCTCCATGATCGATCTGCCAGGCAAGAACAAGGACGGCGACCAACTGGTGATTTCACAGACGACGTCCGGCTACTTCATGCTGGACTGGGTGCGCCGTCACTGCATGAGCGCGGATACTCAGATCAACAAGGACAGCGCACCGGCTGGCCGGATGCTGGCCATCATGGGCATCAACCACGAGGCGGCAACGCCGCAAGACTGGAGCACGGCACGGGAGATTGCCGGGTCGCTGCTGCCCGCCACGCAAAAACTGTGGGAGCGCATGCGCAACCCGCGCGACACATTCCCGGCGCAGCACGACACCTATCTCAAGGTGTGGGCGCTGTCGAATCCGAAACTTGCCACCGATTTCATCCTGTTCGATGAAGCGCAGGACGCGAATGCGCTGATGCTGCAGATCGTCGGCAACCAATCCGCGCAGAAAGTTGACGTCGGCGACCCGAACCAGCAAATCTATGTCTGGCGCGGCGCCGTCAATGCGATGCAGAGCATCCAGACCGACCACGAGGCCAGGCTGACGGCGTCGTTCCGCTTCGGCCCGGAGATTGCCGAGTTCGCCAACCATGCGCTGATGCTTTGTGGCTCGGCCATGCGACTTTCCGGCAAGGCCCCGGCAGGTCGTGATTTCAGCCATGGCGGCAAGCCGCAGGTGGCAACACTCTGCCGCACCAACGCTTCAGTGGTGCGTGAACTCATGCAGGCGCCTGACTTGTCGCGGACGCATGTCGCAGGCGGCGTGGCCCAAATCGTCAGTCTGCTGAATGGCATGCAGGAACTGCGCGACACCAACCGCACCGGCAATCCCGAGTTGTGCCACTTCAAGGGTTGGCAGGAACTCGCCATGCATGCAGCGTCAGAACAGGACGATCTCACCGCCTTGTTCAAGCTCACGGAGGATGGCGATCGCATCGAGCCGCTGACCGAGATGCTGGGGCGCACTGCAAAAACTGCGCGCCCTGACTCCCATGTGATTTCGACGGCGCACAAGTGCAAAGGGCTGGAGTGGGCCGATGTGCGCCTGGCTTCGGATTTCCGCACGCCCGCACACAAGCGCTGGTCGGGCGAGGAAGCGAATCTGCTGTACGTCGCAGGCACGCGCGGGATGCGCTCGCTGTCGCTGGATCCCGCCCTCGTGGACGGTCTGTGCTGCAAGTCGAGCTACCGCGAGTTGGAAGTGGCTCAGCCCAATGTCGGGCAATCGGCGAAACGTGTGCCCAAAAAGGCCGCGCGCGCCCGCCAGGCAGCGCAGGTCGGCCTTGGAACTTGATTCATCACCCAACCCAACCCAAAGGGGCAAAGAACATGGCTTCAACCTCCCACCAACCTGACCTGTATCACATTCCCCGCGCGCAGAAAGACATCACCCGCTTCGTCTGGACGGCGCTCGGGCTGTTCACGATGATCGTCCTGCTGTCCACCTGGGCGGCGACCGAATACGCGGCCTGGGCGCTGCAGTGGAGCCCTGTGCTGGGCAAACCCATGCTCGCGCCTGTCGTGTACTTCCCGTTTGACATCCTGGTGTGGACGTGGAAGTTCAACTCTCCAGAGTACGGGCTGGGGGTGATGAAGGTGTTCGAGAACGCGCACCTGATCATGGGTGTGGGCGGCCTGCTGTCTTTGTTGATGCCAGTCGCGCTGGCGTTCCGGCGCACGCGCAAGGCCGAGGGTGAAAAGAACGATCTGCACGGCTCGGCGCATTGGGCCTCGCCCGATGAGGTTGCTGAAACCGGCTTGCTGCCGACCGAGAAAAATGCAGGCGGCGTGTTCTTCGGCAACTTCGAGGATCATTACCTGCGCCATGCTGGGCCTGAGCACATCCTGGCGTTCGCGCCGACGCGCTCGGGCAAGGGCGTGGGCATCATTCTGCCGACGCTGTTGTCCTGGGGGCACTCAGTGCTGGTCAACGACATCAAGGGCGAGTGCTGGCATTTCACGGCGGGCTGGCGCAGCAAAGCCCTGGGCCAGCGCTGCATCAAGTTCGACCCGGCGAATCCAGGATCAGCCCGGTTCAACCCGCTGGCCGAAATCCGGCTGGACGGCAATCTGATCAAGGATGTGCAGAACATCTCAACCATGATCGTTGACCCCGACGGCAAGGGTTTGAATGACCATTGGGCGAAGACCGGGTTCGACTTGATGACCGGCATCGTGCTGTTCGTGCTGCTGTATGACCCGATCACGGACAAGTCGCTGGCGACGGTGCAAGCCATTTTGTCGGACGGCGGACCGATTCGCGAGCTGGCGGAGCAGTTGGCTGATGCGGCAGAGGAACAAGACGGCGGCGGCAAACGCATGGAGGGGTCGGCGGCGGTCATGACGGCGATCCGGGATACGGCGCACGCCATGCTCAATGATGGCCTGGCCGATGAGTTCACCGCCCATGGCTGGCGGGCGGCAGCACAGGCAGCGCAGTCGTTCCTGAACAAGGCCAGCAACGAGGCATCTGGGGTGAACTCCACCGCGCTGTACTTCCTGTCGCTGTACCGCGACCCCATCGTGGCCGAGAACACGCGGGTGTCGGACTTCACGCTGGAGTCCCTGATGCAGCAGCCGACCAGTCTGTACCTGGTGGTGTCGCCTTCGGACAAGGATCGCTTGAAGCCCTTGCTACGCCTGATCCTGAACCAGACCGTGCGGCGCCTGACGGAGAGCATGGAGTTCGACGCCGGCGGTGGCAAGTCGCGCTATCCGCATCGGCTGCTGCTGGCGATCGATGAGTTCCCGTCGCTGGGCAAGCTGGATGTGTTCCAGGAAGCGTTGGCGTTCATCGCCGGCTACGGCATGAAGGCGTTGCTGATCGTGCAGGACTTGAGCCAGTTGTATGCGGCCTACACCAAGGACGAATCCATCATCAGCAATTGCCACATTCGCATCGCCTATGCGCCCAACAAGATCGAAACGGCGGAGCTGTTGTCGAAGATGGCGGGCACGGCCACAGTGGAGCACACCCAGCGGCAGTATTCGGGCAACAGGCTGGCCGTGGTGCTGCAGAACGTCAACACCAACGAGCAGATCGTGCAGCGGCCGCTCCTGACCCCGGACGAGTGCATGCGCCTGCCGCCCGAGGACGAGTTGATTTTTGTGGCTGGGCACGCGCCGATCTACGCGAAGAAGATCATTTACTACAAAGACCCGGAGTTCGCCGCCCGCTGCGCCATCCCGGCGCCCCTAGAAACAGGCAGGGGCAAGGAATGAGTTTTGCAGTTGTCTGCCGCCAGGCCAGCCGCAATGTTTTTCTTGGAGATCCGCATGCGCGCCAACATTCACAAACCCCATTGGAATCGTCTGCACTGGCCGTTCATCACTGGCCTCGTTGTGGCGACCGCCATTGGCTCGGCCTGGGCTACAGGCTGGCGCGTCAACATGACGCCCAGCGAACCGATGGGGATCTACCGCATGATGCCGCTTGCTGCCGATACATTGATTCGGCGCGGCGATCTGATTTCGTTCTGCCCGCGTGTGAAGTTGGAGCCGTTTATGGTTCACGGCTCATGCCCGAATGGCGGTGCGCCTTTTCTGAAGGAGGTGATCGGCGTTCCGGGTGACATGGTGGACGTGACTGCCGCAGGGGTGACGATCAATGGGCGGATGTTGCCGATGAGTCGGCCGATTGCCCATCCGAAGGACTGGCCTGGGCTGACGCTGCCGGTAGATTTCGGCGAGACAAAACTCCTGCCTGAACAGTATTGGGCGTATGGCTCGGGACTGCCGAAATACTCGTTTGACAGCAGAAATTGGGGGGTAGTAGGGCGTGCTGACGTGCTTGCGGTGCAGCGCAGTTCTCGATGAAAAATTTCGCATCCATCCCGAGTTATCGAGGCGCAGCTTGCGCATTCCGTACGCGACCCACTGGGCTGAGCCTACAACCGCATCAAGCACCATGAAGAGCACACATTGTTGTCGCCGATGCGTTTTTGACCCCA
>NZ_JBTRXV010000047.1:0-30338 GCF_054608695.1 Thiomonas sp. | reverse complement strand
GGGCGCCGTGCGTGATCGTGATGGAGGCGTGTGGCGGCGCACACCATTGGGCACGCGAGTTGCGCGGGCTGGGCCATGAAGTGAGGCTGCTGCACGCCCAGGCGGTGCGGCCGTTCGTGTCGGGCAATAAGACCGACGCGACGGACGCGCGGGCGATCTGGCTGGCGGTGCAGCAGCCGGGCACCAAGTTCGTGGGCGTGAAGTCGCTGGCGCAGCAGGCCACGTTGACGCTGCATCGCCAACGCGAGTTGCTGATGAAGATGCGCCTCATGCAGACCAACGCACTGCGCGGTTTGCTCTACGAGTTCGGAGCGACGTTCGCCAAGGGAACCAAGACCATGTTGGGCGAGGTCGAGGTGGCGCTGGAGGCGCTGTCGAACACATTGCCGCAGACGGTCGCCGACAGTCTGCGCGAGCAGGTTCAACGGATCAAGGTGCTGGGCGAGGACATCGCCGCGATCGAGAAGCGCTTGGCATTGCAGCTACGCCAGGACGCCGACATGCGGCGCATCGCCGAAATTCCGGGCGTGGGCGTGCTCACGGCCACGGCGGCCATCGCCACCATGGGTGATCCGCGAGCATTTCGCTCGGCGCGCGAGTTCTGCGCCTGGCTGGGCTTGGTGCCCAGGCAATGGGGCACGGGCGGCAAGGTGCGGCTGCAAGGCATCTCCAAGCGCGGTGACAGTTATGTGCGAACGCTGCTGATCCATGGCGCGCGATCCGTGCTGTCGCACGCCAAAGAGCCGGGACCTTGGCTGGAGCAGATCCAAGCGCGGCGTCCGGCCAATGTGGTCATCGTGGCCCAGGCGGCCAAGATGGCGCGAACGATCTGGGCAGTCACCGCACGGCAGCAGGAGTACCACAGGGGCTATCGCAGCGTCCGTCCGCAAGCGGTCTGACAGCACGACAGCCGATTCAATCACCAAACCTCACGAAAGGATATGGAACGCCTTTGTAGGCGATAAGGCAGCAAGACGCAGCGTGATGTGAACCGGTCGGACCGGGGCAAGCCAAACCTGAATGGGTGCTCGGACTTCAACAGTCCGCTCTAGGAGATGAGGCGCTTGTCCGCGAATGACATCGGGGCCAGCAAGCACGCCTGGGCAACCAGGCCGCTTGCAACCAAGGCCGGATATAAGGCAGCAGCCGACTTCTTCACAGCACAACGCCAATTGCCACTTGATCGCCGGGGGGCATCCATATAAGATTCCCATGCGCGAAGAACGCCTCTACCCCCTCCTCGTCCAACTCGTCGCCGCCGGCGCGACGCTCGAAGAATCCCACCACGCCGGCCGGCGCTACACCTTGATCGCCGCGCACCAGCGTCTGCCCATCAGCGCCGGCCTCAGCGTCAAGCTCGAACGCGAGGGGCGCATTCGCCCGCTGTGCCGCATCAGCGGCAAGACCCTCTGGGTGGCCCGCGCCTGAAGTCTGTCGGCTGCCGGCTGTCGAACAACCGGCAGTCGGCAAGCCCGTCTGGCCGACTGCACCCATCGCCTGGCTTGGCCGACTTGCGCAGCCACGGCCGTGCGGGATGATGGTTCTGGCGATGCCCCGGTGGGCATCCGAGGAGAACCCGATGGCGATGTTGGTGGCGACGTGGATCCCGTTCCTGGTTTTCAGACAGCAGGGGCGACCCGGGGCGGCAGTGGCCGGGGGTCTGCACAATCTCCTGGGTGGGCGCATCGCCCCACCCGTCCCGCCAGCAGCGCCGCCTGCGCGGCCTTCCTGCCGCAGGCTTGACGGCTGCTGACGCTGTTGTTCGATCCCCTTTGTCCAAGGATGACCCATGGTCGTTGATCCCCAATCGTTGAGCCCCACCGCCCGGCAATTCCTGGAGCTGGCCGGCGACGATGGCGTGCCCTGCCGCACGCTGCGCCGACGCTGTGGCCATGGCAGGCCCGCGCCCAGCATCCTGGGGGCGGTGTTCGGCTCGCCCGATGACTTCAGCTTCTTCATCGCGTTCCTGCGGCGGCGGGGGTTTGCCGCCCGGGTGGACAGCCGGCACGCCTGGCGCCGCCATCTGGTGTTCAGCCCGGATGCCGTGGTCGGGGCGGAGGACGGGGTCGGGGCGGAGGATGCCTCCGGAGTGGCGTCATGACGCGTCGCTCACGTCCCTCGCGTTCGCCCCGGCCGCTGTCCAGGCCGGTGTTGCGCTTCTTCGGCTCGAAGTGGCGTATCGCCCCCTTCATCCTGCGCCACTGCCCGCCGCACCGGGTCTATGTCGAGCCCTACGGGGGCGGTGGGTCCATCCTGCTGCGCAAGCCGCGCGCGGTGCAGGAGGTGTACAACGACATCCACAGCGAGGTGGTGAACCTGTTCCGGGTGCTGCGCGACCCGGCGCTGGCCGTACGGCTGCAGGAGGTCTGTGTGCTGACGCCCTATGCCCGGGAGGAGTTGATGCTGGCCTTCGACGTGGCGCAGGATCCCGTGGAACGCGCCCGGCGGCTGCTGGTGCGGTCCTGGTTCGGCCTGGGGCAGGATACGGCGACCGGGGGGCGGCGGCACTATTCGACGTTGAACACCAGGGTGTCGCAGGCGGGGGTGCACTATGCCCAGCTCTGGGCGCAGTGGCCGCTGCAGATTGCGGCGTTCACGCAGCGTCTGGCCGGCGTGGTGATCGAGAACCGCGAGGCGCTGGAGGTCATCGCCCGCCATGACGGGGCGCAGACCTTGATCTACGCCGACCCGCCTTATGTGCGTGAAGCCCGGGGGCTGGGGGGCTATGCCGATGAGATGAACGATGCCGAGCATGCCGGGCTCGCCGAGCGGCTGCATGCGGCGCAGGCCATGGTGCTGCTGTCGGGCTATGCCTCGCCCTTGTATGACCGCCTGTATGCCGACTGGGAGCGGGTGGAGCTGGCGACGCGGGCGCACAACCTGGGGCGCAGGCTGGTGGCGCGCATCGAGGTGCTGTGGCTCAACCCGGCTTGTGCGGCGGCGTTGCGGGCGGCTGAGGTGACTGAAGTGGCCGGGGTGGCAGGGGCAGGGGCGGAGGACGACAACGTCCGCACGACCGCATCCCCCGCCCTGCAGCCCCAGGGCGTCCAACTTGCGGACATCCAACTTGCGGATCAAACCTGAAGGAGACGGACGATGTCGTTCATGATGGGGGTGTATGCCACTGGGGCGATGGCCGTCCTGGGCACCCTGGGGAGCTTGTTGTTCGTGATGCGCCTGGCGGAGCGGACGCAGCAGGAGAACCAGCACCGCAGGATTGGGGTTCCGCCCGAGATCCTCAAGGCTCTCGGGGTCGAGGCGGGGGATACCTTGGTTTGGGAGGTCGGGGAGGATGGGACGGTGCGCGTGCGCCGGGCGGCGCGGGCGGCGAAGCCGTCGGAACGCCCGTGATGCGCCGGAAGGTGGATGTGCTGGAGGTGGGGCGCCAGTTGTCGAGCGAACCCTCGGGTCGGCCCCAATCGGCGTCGACCTTGCCGGCGGAGATGCCCGATGGTGGCCTTGCTGGAGCAGCGTGGCATCGCTTGGCGCGCAGCCGAGCGCGCCGGGGCTGTCCACGGTCACGAAGGTGGTACTGTTTCGCCGTCTGTTCCGTGGCCGCAGCGATCTCTACCCGGTGTGCTGGGAGAGCAATCCCTCGGGCAAGACGGGCATGCGCCAGCTTGTGCCCATGTATGACATGCTGGGACCTGCGAGAAGCCGCGCATCCCCTGCAGCGACTGCCGTCATCGTCGGCTGCTGCCGCTGTCGGATGCGGTGATCGACGATCACCAGACGGGCAGGCACACCATCGGGGTCTATCCCCTGCTGGAGGATGACTCTGTAGTCACCTGCCCTTTCACTGAGATCTAGATGACATTAGCCAGCAGATGACACCCTTGCAGTTCACCGCCATGAAAACCCTGACCATCAGATCGTCTCAGCGAACCACTACCTCGGCAAAGTCATTCTGGTGTATTTTGGCTATACCCATTGCCCGGATGTTTGTCCGCTAACCATGGCCCACATGGCGCGCGCTGTTCAACGGCTCGGGGCAGAAGCCAAGGATGTGCGCATCTTGTTTGTCACCGTGGATCCCAAACGCGATACGCCGCAAGTCCTTCGTGCTGACACCGCCGCATTCAGCCCGAAGGCTCGCGGCATCACGGGGTCACCCCAGCAGATCAGGGCGCTCGCATCCCGCTACCACGTGGCCTACACGTATGGCAAGCCGGATCCAAACGGCAATTACACCGTGACGCACAGCGCAGCAATCTACGTGTTCGATGAGAAGGGGCAGGGTATGCTCATCGGGACCGAAGTTACGCCCCCGATTGAGATCGCCCATGATTTGAAGCAGCTTATCCGCATGGGGACCTGAGCCGCCACAGCCAACACGCATGACACTGCTTACCGCCGAACCCACCTCATCACCAGGTTCCTCCCGCAAGCGTGCGTGGAGACGTTTAGTCAAAAGCCGTTCTCGCCGGCTGTTTTTGCAGTACGGCCTGCCTTGGGGCGCTGCACTCCTGGTGGGGCTGGTGGCTGTGCTCTATGCGCAGTGGAGCAACGATGCCTACAACGTCTTCATCGGCTGGATCGCCGGGCGTGCCTGGCTGGCCTTTCTCATCACCCCGGCTTTCACGGTGCTGGCCGTTTTTCTGACGCGGCGCTGGTTCTCCGGCAGCGAAGGCAGCGGCATTCCACAAGTGATTGCCGCGCTGCACGCACCCCGCGATGAAACCCTGATTCACCGCCTGTTCGGTTTGCGCGTGATCGTGGGCAAACTTGTGGTGTCGCTGCTCGGCTTTCTGGGCGGCATGACCATCGGCCGCGAAGGCCCCACGGTGCACATCGGCGCGGCCATCATGGCCGAGACGCGACGCTTCTATCCCCACGCCGGCCCGAAGCTTGAGCGTCAGTTGTTGCTGGCCGGCGCTGCGGCAGGGCTTTCCGGCGCGTTCAATACACCACTTGCCGGCATCATCTTTGCCATTGAGGAGATTGCGCGCGATTTCGAAAGCCGCACCAATGGCACCATGATCACCGCCGTGGTGTTCTCGGGCCTCACCTCTTTGGCGCTTGCCGGCAACTACTTGTACTTCGGCCAGATCAATGTGCCACAGAACTTCGATATCGGTTTTGTGTTCCCCGTCATCCTCACCGCCATACTCTGCGGCCTGCTTGGTGCTGCGTTCAATTGGGCGCTGCTGCACTGGGAGGTGTGGATGCCAAAGCCGCTGCAGGCATGGCGCGCGCACAAGCCGCTGGCCTACGCACTGATCATCGGTCTGGCGATTGCGGCGCTGGGAGTTGCCACTGGGGGGGAGACCTGGGGCAGCGGCTACGACCAGGCACGGCATTTGCTGGAGGGCACGGCGCCGCTGAGTCAAGGTTACGCCATCACCAAGTGGGCGGCCATGGTGATCAGCTACATGGCCGGCATTCCCGGCGGGCTGTTCTCGCCTTCACTGTCCATCGGTGCGGGGCTGGCGCAATGGGTGCACATCGCCTTTGCCTGGGCGCCTATGCCGGCGCTCATCGCGCTGTGCATGACGGGGTACTTGGCTGCGGTCACGCAATCACCCATCACCTCCTTCGTTATCGTGATGGAAATGACCAACGGCACCGGCATGGTCATCCCGATGATGGCCACCGCCTTGCTGGCCGCGCGCCTCTCGGGCTTGTTCACGCCACCGCTGTACGAGGCGCTGGCGCAGAAGAACTACTACCCGAAGTCATGACGTCATTGGTGTGCGTCTTCTACCAAGATTTCACCGTTCACCAGCCTGACCTTTGAGATCTGCTGGCCGTTGATCCTCAACGGTCGTCAGGCTGCTGGCGGGCGTAACCAAGCAAGACTGCAGCCGAGCTTACTTCGGTTCGTCCGAATCGTCTCCCCGGTAATGCCGCCAGTTGTTCATGGCCTGACGCATCGTCAGAACCTGCTTCTCAAATCGCGGGCAGGCTTCGCACATCAGGAAATGCAAGCGGATTGCCAATCGCTCTGGAAAGCTGAGCACGCGGTCTTCCCGCGCTAGGACCAACGCGGAAATTTCCCGGCATGAGCGGAGTGTGGCGAGTTTCACAGTGATGATTGTCCAAACCAGTTGAATTGCAGACACTCCCTTAGACGTAGACGACCACGGGAGAGCATCTTCCATACATTGGTCGGAGAAACGCGCAATTCCTGACAGATGGCCTTGGTGTCGAGTTCCAGCCATTCGCGCATCAGGAACACGCGGCCAATTTGTCCCGGCAGAGTGTCCAGGCAAGCCTCGAGCACTTCGAAAAACTGGCGCTGTTGCAGCGCCTCGGCGGGAGCATCCCAGTTCTGTGGCAGGGTCTGGAATTGACCGTCGGGCTTGAACACTAAATCTTCGAGTTGCTCGTCGTCTTCGTCGGTGTCATACGGACATTCGCGCTGACGTAGGCGCAGTTGATCGAGCACCTTGTGCTTGAGGATGCCCACCACCCAGGTCTTGAATTGCGATTTGCCTGTAAAGCGCGCGGTGCTTTCCAGCGCGGCCAACAATGTATCTGACACCGCATCCTCGGCCCAGGACAGGTTGCGCAACTGCAGTTGCGCCAACCGCAGCAGCATCGGGCGTAGAGCCTCGATGCGAGCATGGAGTTCGGTGGAGTCCTTTGTGACTGCTTTGGTGGGCATGGGTACGTTGATCATTACACCTGGGGTTGCGCCGCATTCTTCCATAGGCCTGCATGTCATGTTTGGTATGGACATGGGCCACGGGTTTACCCCAATGCGTTGTTTTGTCAGGAATCACCTTGCAGGCCGACCAAGATGCAACCCGGTCATCCAATGCCCGGGTCCATACGGGCGTACTGCCTGCTTCCGCATCCACTCTTCTCAGGAGCCTCACCATGAACAAGCGTCAATTCCTCAGCACCGCGGCCGCATCCATGCTCGCCATGGGCGTGCTCGTCGTAGTCCCCGCAGCGCATGCCGAGAGCATGGGCAAATGTTTTGGCGTGGCCACGGCCGGCCACAACGACTGCGCCGGGATTTCAGGTCTGCATTCTTGCAAAGGCACCACCACCATGAACTACAACCCAGGCGACTTCGTCGTCAAGCCTACCGGCACTTGCGAGAAGATGGGTGGGCTGACGATGGAGCAAGCCAAGGCAGTTCTGGCTAACCCGGCAGAAACCAAAGCGTTCGAAGAAAAAATGCAAAAAAAAATGGGTGCATAACTTGTCCTTGACGGGGTTGGCCGGTCAATGTCGGCACTTCGACCGGCGCATCCCCTCTGCAATCGGCTAACGGAATTCGCCATGCCCACAGCACTGACAGCCCAAACGCTCCACGTCGGCATCGGCCTGCGCCAGCCGCATTACCGCGACTTCCGCGCGGCGCAGCCTGACGTCGGTTTTGTCGAAGTGCATTCCGAGAATTTTTTCAACCCACATGATGCGGCGGCGCAGGTTCTGACCTTCGTGCGACAGGATCACGCCGTCAGCTTGCATGGCGTCGGTCTGGCGCTGGGTTCGGCCTGTGGGCTGGACGCGCAGCATTTGGACAAACTTGCCGCGCTCGTTGAGCGCATCGAACCTGTGCAGGTGTCGGACCATGCCTGCTTTGCCCGGGCACCGCTGGCCCCAAGCGGCATCGTCCATGCCAACGATCTGTTGCCTGTGGCGTTCACACATGGGCAGCTCGCCATTTTTTGCTCCAACGTGCAGCAGGTGCAGGAGCGTCTGCGCCGGCCCATCCTGGTAGAAAACCTCAGCAGTTATTTGGACTTTGCCGATTGCGATTTCAGCGAGCCGCAATTCTTTGCCGAACTGGGTGCGCGCACCGGCTGCGGCCTGCTGCTGGACGTGAACAACCTGATGGTCAATGCCAAGAACGCCAATGAGCCTGATCCCCTGCGCGCCGTGTGCGACTGGCTGGATGCTCTTGCCCGTGCCTCATCGCCAAGGCTCGTGCGTGAGATGCACCTTGCTGGTCATAGCGTGCAGGATGGCGTGGTGATTGACGACCATTCCGACGTGGTTTCGCTGCCGGTGTGGATGGCCTACGCTCACGCCTTGCGGCATTTCGGCCCCGTGCCTACGCTGATCGAGTGGGACACCGCATTGCCCGCGCTCGATGTGCTATTGGGCGAAGCCGCGCAAGCGCAAGCGCTGCTTGACGAGGCTGCGGCCGGTCTCGTCCCGAACGTGGCCTGGCGCAGCATGAACAACTTGGCTGATCTGGAGCGCTTGAGCTCCGAAGGTGCCCTGCTGGAGTGTTTGCGATGAGCGCCTCGAATCAGCCTCCCGTGGAGCCGCCTCACGAACTTGAAGCTCGGCAACGCGAAGCGCAACGCCAGCGCAGCCTGCTCGCTGCCCTGTTCGCCCCCCAGCCCACCTCAATCCCGACGAACGAACTTGCAATACGTCAGCGCGGCGCGCGCTGGCTGGCCGGACTCTCAGACTATCGCGCCAACGGCTTGGCCCATGCCGTCGAAGCCTTGCGCGCGCAGTTCCCCAGCATGTTGGCCATGCTGGGCAAGCAATCCTTTGAAGCCGTTTGCGTCCGCCATTGGTACAGCCGCCCGCCCAGGCAAGGCGATCTGGCCTGGGTTGGTGCGGATTTTCCGCAAACCGTCGCTGAACAAGCCGAGTTGTTGCCGTGGCCTTGGCTGGCCGACTGCGCCCGATTGGATCTGGCACTTTGGCAAGTTCTGTTCGAACCTCCCGCCGGACTGACGCAAGATGATTTGCAGCGCCTTGCTGCGGATGACCCCATTCAATTGCATATGCGGTTGGCTCCCGGCACCCGTCTGATTGTCTCGCCTTGGCCCATCGTCACGCTGTGGCGATTGCACCGCGAGCCCGAACCTGATGCTCTGGGAATTCGCGCAGCTTTGCAGCAACCCGGTGAGACCGCCTGGGTCTGGCGTGAAGGTCTGCAAGCGCAGTGCACTGCGCTTGCCCCAACTGAGGCGCAATGGATGTCGGCGTTGGAAACCAGCCCGACGTTGGCCGCAGCGCTGGATGTCGTGCCCGACACATTCGACCTGACGGCTTGGCTGCACCTTGCCGTTGCACATGGCTGGCTGGAGGGTGTGCAAGACCTTCGCGGCACGGCCACCATCGCAGAAGTCGATGCACACATCGGCCCGCGATCAAGGCCGCAATGAACGCGCTCCATGCCCGCCGATCACCCAACCCACACCTCACCCGATGGAGACGACCATGACGACCTTGCCCTTGCGATCCACCACCAACAACGCCAATCCGCTAAGCCGCGCCTGGGGCATGCTCGTCCGTGCCCTCGACGGTTTACAGTCCCCCGCGTTGCTCGCCGCACGGCTGTATGTCTCTTACGTGTTCTTCAACTCCGGCTTGCAAAGCCTGCGCGATTGGGCGGGGACGGTTTGGCTGTACGAGAACGAGTTCCATGTTGCGCTGCTGCCCCCGCATCTTGCAGCCGTCGTCGGTACGGCAGGTGAATTGCTACTGCCGCCGCTGGTCGCCCTGGGCCTGTTCGGGCGCTTCGGCGCACTCGGGCTGTTCGTGGTCAACGCTGTGGCGCTGCTGTCCTACATGTATGCCCTGTAGGCACCAGCCATCATGTTCCACGTCATCTGGGGCATTTTGATCCTGGTTGCAGCCTTGTGGGGGCCGGGTAAATGGTCCGTAGACCACTGGATGCAGCGTCGGCGCAGTGCCGCTTGAAGGGGCATTGACCATGCATCACAACTTGGCCGAACGGCTGGACCGGGTTCGCTGGAACCGGTTCCACTCCACCGTCACGATTGCCCTAGGTATCGGCTGGCTGCTCGATGCCTTCGAGGTCACGATTGTCAACAATGTGATCGGGGTGTTCAAGGACCTGTGGCACTTGAGCAATGCGCAGGCATCCTGGATTCTTAGCATCTGGTTTGTTGGGTTGATGATCGGCGCCTATGGCTTTGGCTTCCTGGCCGACCGTTTTGGACGCAGGCGACTGTTCTTGCTCACGCTGCTGATTTATGGTGTGTTTACGCTGCTGACGGCATTCGCCTGGAACTTCGAATCGCTCTTGATCCTGCGTCTGCTCACCGCCATCGGCGTCGGCGCGGAGTATTCGGCCATCAACGCCGCTATCAGCGAGTTCATCCCGGCGCGCAACCGCGGCAAGGCCAACGCGACGGTGATGAATTTCTGGCCTCTGGGCGCCATCCTTGCTGCGCTGGTCTCACTTTACGTGGTCAATCTGCTGCCGCCCGACATCGGCTGGCGAGTCGCCTTCGGCTTTGGCGCACTGGTGGCGGCAAGCACCGCATTCATGCGCAAATCCATCCCCGAGTCTCCGCGCTGGCTGATTAGCCAGGGCGACCTCGCCGGCGCCGAGCATGTCGTCAGCGGGATTGAGCACGGGCGGGGCGATTGGGACGTGCACAGGCGGCCTACTGCTGGAAAGAGGCGCGCGCCGACCGGCGTCTGGGAGCAGACACGCACACTCGTCACCCGCTATC
The DNA here is from genome assembly GCF_054608695.1 of Thiomonas sp. Lineage (NCBI taxonomy): Bacteria > Pseudomonadati > Pseudomonadota > Betaproteobacteria > Burkholderiales > Thiomonas > Thiomonas sp. Next base: position 19,932 of record NZ_JBTRXV010000047.1, on the reverse strand, counting down.
CGGGTCGAGTCGCGCTGGGCTGTTTGCTGGATTTTTCTGAGGCGGCCGGTTACTACGGCCTGTTCGCTTTCCTGGCACTGTTCATCCTGCCGGCGGTTCATGTCAGCAGCCAATTCGCGCCATTTTTTTACCTGATTGGCAATATTGGCGCCTTGATTGGTGGGCTCATCGTTGCGCTGGTTCTGGACCGCGCCGGACGCAAGCTGACCGTACCGGTGTTCTACACGTTTGCGGCTATGGGAGCCCTGCTGCTCGCCGCGTCCATCCAGACGCATTCATGGGTCTGGGTCCTTGCGGCGTTCACCCTGGCGAACCTGTTCGCCACTGGAGGCTGGATCTCGGCGTATCCGACGTTTTCCGAACTCTTTCCCACCCATCTGCGTTCCACTGGCATCGGCATCTCGGTGGCCGTGGGTCGTATCGGTGCCTTTGCTGCGCCATTGGTTCTGACCGCGGTAGCTGATGCCTATGGCATGGTTGCGGCGCTGGTCCTGCTGGCGTCGTTCTGGCTGATTGGCGCGGTGGCGATGGTTCCATGGGCGATCTACGGCGTCGAAGGCAAAGGTCGCTCGCTCGAGGGGATGGTCGCGGGAGAATTAGCGTGATGACAGGTCCGCGCCTCGCGGATCATGCGAAGCCTGGACGCAACTGCCCATTGCGTTATCGCTATTCCCCGAACGCGTTCGACAGCACGCCACGGTTCGAGGCCGAGACGTTGTATGTGGTCGGCGGCTTGTACGGCAACGTCGAGGCACTGCGGGCCGTGCTGACGATGCGGCAGGCTGAGTTGTTGCGTGGGTACCCGGTGACGCTGATGTTCAACGGTGACTTCAACTGGTTCGACGTGGATGCCGATAGTTTCGCAAGCATCAACCAAGTCGTACTTGAGCATGCCGCGATTTGTGGCAATGTCGAGATGGAACTCAGTACCCCGAGCGGCTCTGCCGGCTGCGGGTGCGCCTATCCGGATGATGTGCCTGACACGGTGGTCGAGCGCTCCAACCGCATCATGCAACGCCTGTATGCACAGGCGGCGAATTTTCCCGACATCTTGCAACGGCTGGCAGCCCTGCCGATGCATGCCACGGTGGCCGTCGGTGAGCACCGCATCGGCATCGCGCATGGCGACGCGCATTCGCTTGCTGGCTGGGACTTCGCCGTCGAGAACCTCGTGCACCGAACCAGGCAGGCGCAGGCAGCAAGCCTGCTTAACAAACTCGGAGCGACATTCCAACAAGCGCGGGTGAGTGCCTTCTGCTCCTCGCACACCTGCCTGCCGGTGGCGTTCGCCCTCGACGTTGATGGTCACAAGCGCTTGATCATCAACAATGGCGCCGCCGGCATGCCCAATTTTCGTGATACGACGTACGGTCTGCTGACTCGGATTTCGGTGCGCCCCGAGGTGCCACACGACAGCCTGTATGGCATTGAACTTGGTGGCCTGCGGTTCGATGCGCTGCCCATTCGGTTCGATCACGCGGCTTGGCAGCGCCGCTTTCTGTGTAACTGGCCCCCTGGGAGCGATGCCCACGCGTCGTACTTTGCGCGCATCGTGCATGGGCCTGATTACGAATTTGCCCAGGCCATACACGTCGGCGGTGTCGAGGAGCTGGCCTTGTCACGCTTGCCTTCGTGCGATTGATTTGGGAAGACAGCGTTCGGCTCTGCAGCGCCGGTCTTGATCCTTGGACGCCACCAGCGAGGCCAAAAGCCCAAACAATAGCGAAGGTTACTGGAGTTTTGTACCATCGAGTTCAAAATAGGAAATGTACTTCATGCCTAGACCTCGAACATTTGATCAAACCGCCGTGATTGACGCAGCCGTCGGCGCATTCTGGCAAGGCGGGCTGGGCGCGACTAGCGTTGACGACGTGTTGCACGCCACCGGGTTGGCGCGCTCATCGATGTACAGCAGCTTCGGTGGCAAGAATGACATCCTGCAGGCGGCAATCAGCCGTTATGTCGATCGCCAGATTGTGGAATTGGAACAGGCGTTTCGAGGCCGCTCCCTGCACGAAGCACTGGAAAGCATTTTTTTGGAGATCGCGCATCACAACAGCGACGGCAAGGGCTGTTTGCTGATCAACAGCGTGAATGAACTGCGCGGCGCGGATGTCGCAGTCATCCAGACGGTGCGCGCAGGCTTTGCGCGCATGGCCAAGCACATGGCGGACTTGGTGAAGCAGGCGCAGCCGCATCGAGAGAACCCGGCCTGCGTTGCCGCCGAAATCATCGGTGCCATCGCGGGTCTTCGTACCTTGCAAAAAACCGGGTTGCCCCCTGCATTGGTGCGTGAAACGGCTCGTCGCTTCGCCCGCAATATCGCTGAGAGCTAATTTTTTTGACAATATTGGAACAATCATTCCAATATATTTCTGCCTGTGTTTGCTACAGGCCCAACCCGCGCCATGAGGCGCATTGACCGAGGACATGCCATGACATCATCGATCGCAACATTAAACCTTCCCTCCCAAACCGCGGATTCGACGCAGGGCAAGGCCCGCGAAATGCTCGAGACCGCCCGGGCACGGCTGGGCTTCGTCCCAGCGATGTATGCCAATATGGTGAACTCTCCCGGACTGCTCGAAACCTATCTACTTGGCTATGAGCGCTTCCGCCAGGACGGGGGCTTCACTCAAGCCGAGCAAGAGGTGGTGTTCCTCACCATCAGCCGGTTCCACGGCTGCACCTACTGCATGGCTGCGCACAGCATGATCGGTGAAAAAATGTCCAAGGTGCCGGCCCCAGTGCTCGAGGCGCTGCGCAAGGGTGCTGCGATTCCCGATGCAAAGCTGGCGGCGTTGTCAGCGTTTACGCACACCATGGTTGAGAGCCGTGGCACCCCGAGTCCCGAGCAGTTGCAAGCATTTCGTGCTGCCGGTTACTCCGATCGTCATGCCTTGGAAATCGTGCTGGCGTTGGCGGTGAAGACCTTGAGTAATTTCTCAAATCATTTGATGCAGACCGAAGTCGACCCGGCGTTCCAGGCCTATGCCTGGGCGGCCTGATCTCGGGGTCGCAAGGTGGTGCCAGTCTGCGTCGGGAATTCCCGCGCAGGCCTTCTCGGATAGGAGCCAGGAGTTTGCGATGCGTCCAGAATTCGTCTCGATTGATGCCGTTGTTTTCGACGCCTACGGCACGCTGTTCGACACGGCCAGTGCCGCGCGTCGTCATGCCGCACACCTCGGAGAACGCTGGGCGTCGCTGGCGCAGATCTGGCGCGACAAGCAATTGCAATACACTTGGCTGCGCGGATTGAGCGGCCAATGGGCCGACTTCTGGACTGTGACCTCCGAAGCGCTCGATTTCGCCATGGACAGTCTGAGTCTTGCCGACCCGGATTTACGGGCCGATTTGATGCGCGCGTATCTCACACCCGATGCTTTTCCGGATGTGGCCGACGCGCTGCAGCATCTGCATCAAAGCGGCAAACGCCTGGGCATTCTGTCGAATGGCAGCTCAACCATGCTCGATGGTGCCGTTCAGCATGCAGGACTTGGAGCGATGTTGTCTGCCGTCCTGTCGGTCGATACCGTACAGACCTTCAAGCCCCACCCCAAGGTGTACCAACTCGCCGTGGACGCCTTTGAACTGCCAGCCCAGCGCATCCTCTTCGTCTCGTCCAACGGCTGGGATGCCTGGAGTGCCAAGGCTTTCGGGTTTCGTGTGGCGTGGTGCAACCGAATCGGCCAGACAAGGGAGCGGTTGCCGGGCAGGCCAGACCAGACGATTCCTGGGCTCGCGTCACTACCTTCCCTTTTGGGATGACAACGCGATGTTCTTCCAGGACCTGATCCAGCCTTCGAGCGCGTGATGACGTGCAACGTGAACGAGCTTCTGTTCTGGCTACCAGTGGCTCTGCCTGGCGCCCTTCTCGAGATCGACCCAGTCAGGCAGCATTGCGAGGTTCGGTTCGACTGCGCAACCTTCGCGCTGAGTTGAAAAACGTTACTGGAACGCCAGATCGGGGCTTTGCGTCTGCCGCAACTGCATCTGCAGCTTGTCGATCAGGGTCTGAGGCGGAATGAGCGCAGGCGCGCCCAGCAAGGGCTTGATCGCGCCACGCAACGTGGCGGCGGATGACGGGTGTGTCTCCTGATGCAGTGGCGTGCCGGTGTGATCGACGCATCGCTGTCAGGATTTCGCGCGTCGCGCGACCAACACAGATGCGTGCTATGCCAAAGCGCGATCGGTGATGAGCCCCGAGATTCCGGGGCGGGCATCGACACCGCTAGACCTATCAACACCTTGATCAGGAGATCGTCATGCTGCAGTCATCCAAAACCCGTTTTCTCTTGGCCGCTTCCGGGGCCGCGTGCGCGCTCGCCCTGGGTTTCTCGCCCGTGGCGCTGGCGAATTATGTCAAGCCCACCATGCATCACGCGCCCTTTGGAACGGTGCGGATGGTCGTGCCCATCACCAGTTCCGATCCAGGGGTCTGGGCGTTCAAGTTGCGTAACATCGCCAACAGCGAAAAGGGCATCAAGGCGTGGAAGGGCAAGCTCGAAGCGCGCGTCGTGCTCTACGGGCCGGGTCTCAAGCTGCTGGAGGAGCCGATGGACCCCGCCTTGCAGGCCACCGTGGATCAACTGCGTCGGGAAGGTGTGCGCTTTGCCATCTGCAACAACACCCTCAAGGGGATGAATCTGGACTGGCATACTTTGTATGGGGTGCGCGAGTCGGATATCGTCCCATCCGGCTTCCTCGAGGTGGCCTGGCTGGCCGAGCATGGCTGGGCGGTCGATCCGATGAACTGAGCATGCGCGCGCGGATGACGTCACCAACGAGGCCAGCGATCCTGATAGGCAGGGGTCCTTGTGCAGCAACGCGCGATCGGCTGCAGCATGTCTGCGATGGAGCACCTCCAGTCCGGTCGCATGCATGCCGCTGAGATCGACGTCTCGCCGCGTCGCTTGCGCAAGATGGGCGAGTTGCTGACGCTGGCCTATATCGCAGCCATCGCGGCGCTGGCCGGTGTCACGGGTGTGGGCACCATCCTGTTTCCGGAGTTGGGCGCGTTGGCGCACGATGTCTTTACCCGCCCTCGCGGTGCCTGGGCGCGCTCCCCGCTGTGGCTTGCGACAACCCCGGTGGCGGCGGCCGTGGTCGGGATCCTCATCGCTCGGCACATGTCGTTTGGGCTTGTGTCGGTGTTCCTGAGCGTGGGCAGCACCGTGGGCCTTATCCAGACCCTGCAGTCTCCCATCGCCCCGGCGATTTCCGCTGGGCTCTTGCCCCTGGTCTTGGGCATCACGAGCTGGTGGTATCCACCTTCCATTCTGCTCGGTACGGCAGCGCTCGCCCTACTTGCGGTGATACGCACGACCATGTTGCCGCAGGCGGCACCCGCATCTGGCTTCACTGGCACCGAAAAGGCGGACGATACGGTCGAGGCCGCCGCGTCGGGCCTGGCTTGGATGCCGTATTTTTTCGGGTTCCTTTTCGCTGTGGCAGCTCTCGCCTTGCTCACAGGCTGGCATCTGCTGCTCTTTCCACCGCTGGTCGTCATGGGCTACGAGATGTTCGCCCATCCCACGGTCTGCCCTTGGGCGGAGCGACCCTGGGCCTTGCTCCTGGCTTGTACCTTGAGTGCGACATTTGGGGTCGCCTTCGTGAGTCTTTGGGGTGTGGGGCCGCTGGCCGCCGTGTGCTGTCTGGGAGCGGGGATCGTGGCCCTGAGCGTTCTCGATTTGCACGTACCACCTGCGCTCGCCGTGGGTCTACTACCGTTCATCATCAGTCATCCGAACTGGGAACTGCCTCTCGCCGTCGCCGGGGGAGTCCTGGTGTTGACCGGTGCTTTCGCGCTTCGGCGTTGGTTCAACGTCAGAAAAGAGCGAACGCTGCGCGCATGACCCTTCACACGACCCTATTCACCCTTGCCCATATCACAAGGAGTCTTGAGCATGGATCACCCACGCATCGGCATCATCGGTGGCAGCGGCCTGTACGCGATGGAAGGACTGGAGAACCTCGGTGAGCATCACATCGACACACCCTACGGCGCTCCTTCGGACACCATCATCACCGGCTTTCTCGACAACGTGCCCGTGGCCTTCCTCGCCCGGCACGGCCGCGGCCATCGACTGATTCCGTCCGAGGTGCCCTACCGTGCCAATATCCATGCGCTCAAATTCCTCGGCGTGCGCGAGCTGCTCTCCATCTCAGCGGTGGGTTCTCTGCGCGAGGAGATTGCGCCGCTGGACATGGTGTTGCCCGACCAGTTCATTGACCTGACGCGTCGGCGAGCATCCACCTTTTTCGGGGATGGTGCCGTTGCCCATGTGGCAATGGCCGACCCGGTCTGCCTCTTGCTGGCGGCGCGCGTGGCGACCGCATTCGCCCACAGCAAGCTGCCCGATGTACGTCTGCATCGTGGTGGCACCTACGCCTGCGTCGAGGGACCGGCGTTTTCCACCCGGGCCGAGTCGCACATGCTTAGAGGCATGGGCGCCCATATCGTGGGCATGACCAATATGCCCGAGGCTCGCCTCGCACGCGAAGCCCAAATGGCCTACGCAACGCTGGCCTTGGTGACGGACTACGACTGCTGGCACACCCAGCGCGAAGCCGTGAGTGCCGACATGGCCATCGCCAACTTGATGCGCAACGCCGAACATGCACAGACCGTGGTGCGCACGCTGGTCAGACTGCTGCATGCAGATCCGATCGCCTCGCCTGCGCATACGGCATTGCAATCGGCCCTGGTCACAAGGTTTGAGGACATGTCGCCCGGGGTGCGCGCGCGCCTGGATGTGTTGCTCGCCTGAAACTGCAGGCCATTGTGCAACGTTTGACTTGTCAGGAATCGCCGGTTCATCCGACGAAGTTTCATGTTGATCATGAAACCCGCCCGCCGCACGTTCAAGCCTGAAAGCGCAGGTGGGTCGCCCTTAACCGAGGAGCCAAGGCATGCACGCCACCATCCATTTGCTGCGCAAGACAGATTTCCCACTCATTCGGCGCCGCCGGTTGCAAAGCCTCCAGGTCAATCTCGGCTACCGTTGCAACCAGAGTTGCCAGCACTGCCATGTGGCCGCTGGGCCCAATCGCACCGAGATGATGGATGCGGACAATGCCGCGCTGGTGGCCTCGCTGTTGCGCAGCGGGCGCATCGCAACGCTAGACCTGACGGGAGGCGCGCCTGAACTCAGTCCGCATTTCCGCGATCTGGTGCACGTTGCGCGGGCTTCAGGGGTGCGCGTGATCGATCGCTGCAATCTCACCATTCTGTTCGAGCCGGGACAGGACGATTTGGCACCGTTCCTCGCCGCGCAAGGCGTCGACGTCGTGGCCTCTTTGCCGTGCTACACCGAGGACAATGTTGATACACAACGCGGAGGCGGTGTGTTTGAGAAAAGTATCAACGCCCTGCAATGGCTCAACCGCCTGGGCTATGGCCAGCCTGATAGCGATCTATCGCTCGATCTGGTCTACAACCCCCTCGGCCCGATGTTGCCACCACCACAGGACAAGCTGCAGGCCGATTACAAGTGCCTGCTCGGCGAGCGATTCGGTATCGTCTTCGACCGCTTGTTGACGATTGCCAATATGCCGATCCAGCGCTTTGGCAGCATGCTGGTGTCCAAGGGCCAGTTCGATGGTTATATGCAAACTCTGCACGCGGCGCATCGTTCCGAGAATCTCGATGGCGTGATGTGCCGCGACCTGATTTCTGTGGACTGGCAAGGCTATCTGCACGACTGCGATTTCAACCAGATGCTGGGGCTGCCGCTGGGTGCTGCCGACGCCCGCCACCCGCGCCCGCACCTGCGCGAGCTGCTGGCCGAGCCCGACGGTTTTTGCGGGCGGCCGATCGCCATCGCCGACCATTGCTACGGCTGCACCGCAGGCCAGGGCAGTAGTTGCGGCGGAGCACTCGAGTCGGCACACGCTGGCGCCCAGGCCGTTGCCTGAGTGCTGCAACGTGCATACGCCCCATACATTCCGATCGAGACGCCTCATGCGACTGCGCCAGATCCTCATCCTCGCCCTGCTGGGGGCCGCGCTCTGGGCTTGGTTCGGCCTTGGGCTGGGTCGCTATTTCAGCCTGGAGGCGCTACACCAGCATCTGGACATGCTGAACGCTCTGCGCCAGACCCGCCCGCTCGCATTTGCCGCGACCTATTTCGTCATCTATATCCTCATGACGTCGATCTCGGTACCCGGAGACATTGTCCTCACGCTTGCTGGCGGTGCGTTGTTTGGCCTCATCTGGGGGACAGTGCTGGTGTCGTTCGCATCGTCCATCGGCGCTTCTTTAGCCTTCCTATCGGCCCGCTTCGTGCTGCGCGACTGGGTGCGCACGCGATTAGGCGTGCGCATCGCGGCTATAGATGCCGGTATCGTGCGCGACGGGCCGTTCTATTTGTTTGCCCTGCGCCTGGTGCCGGCCTTTCCGTTTTTCCTGATCAACCTGGCCATGGGTCTAACTGCAATGCCCCTGCGCACCTTCTATTGGGTCAGCCAAGTCGGCATGCTGGCGGGCACGCTGGTGTTCGTGAATGCCGGCACCCAACTGGCACAGATCCACGCGCTGTCGGACGTCGCTTCACCCGGTTTGCTGCTGTCGTTCACGCTACTGGGCCTGTTTCCGCTGGTGGCCAAGGTCGTGCTGGCTCGGCTGCGAGCACGCAGACTCTACAAGCCTTGGTCGCGGCCAAGGCGCTTTGACCACAATCTGGTGGTGATCGGCGGAGGTGCTGCCGGGCTCGTATCGGCCTACATCGCAGCCGCCGCCAAAGCACGTGTGGCACTGGTTGAAGGGGGGCGCATGGGAGGCGACTGCCTGAATTATGGTTGCGTGCCATCCAAGGCGTTGATTCATGCCGCCCGCGTTGCGCACCAGATGCGACAAGCGCACCGTCTAGGGCTGGGCTCATGCACGCCGCAGGTCGATTTCGCCGCCGTCATGGCGCGTGTGCATGCCGCCGTGGCCGAGGTCGCACCACATGACTCGGTCGAGCGCTACACAGCGCTCGGGGTGGATGTCCTCCAGGGTCATGCGCGCATCACTTCACCATGGACCGTGGAGGTCGATTCGCCCGAAGGGCGTACGGTGCTTTCCACCAGGGCCATCGTCATCGCCGCAGGTGCCACACCGCTGGTGCCGCCAATCCCAGGACTGACCGACATCGGCTATCTGACATCCGATACCCTCTGGGACTTGCGTGAACTGCCGCAACGCCTGCTGGTGCTCGGCGGCGGGCCCATTGGCTGCGAATTGGCGCAAGCCTTCGCTCGCCTGGGAAGCCAAGTCACCTTGCTGGAAATGCTGCCCCGCATCCTGCAACGCGAAGACCCGGACGTGGCCGAACTCGTCGCCCGGTCCATGACTGCCGATGGCGTGTGCCTGCTCACCGCGCACAAGGCGCTGCGCGTGGAGCGAGGACAAGGGCGTCAATGGGTGCTGGCCCAGCAAAACGGTGGCGTCCAGATCGAGGTCGAGTTCGACACCCTGCTGTGCGCACTGGGCCGTGCGCCGCGCACCAGCGGCTATGGCCTTGAGGAACTGGGCTTGCCGCTGCGACCCAACCGCACCGTGCAGGTCGACGCGACGCTGCAAACCCTCTACCCCAACATCTACGCCTGCGGCGACGTGGCCGGGCCGCACCAGTTCACCCACACTGCAGCGCACCAGGCGTGGACGGCATCGGTCAACGCGCTGCTTGGCGGCTGGTGGCGTTTCAAGTCCGACCTCTCGGTGATTCCCTGGACGACCTTCACCGACCCCGAGGTCGCCCATGTCGGACTGAACGAAAACGATGCTGCAGACAAAGGCGTGGCTTGCGAGGTCACGCGTTACGCACTGGCTGAACTCGACCGCGCCATCACCGAAGACGCCACGCAAGGTTTCGTCAAGGTGCTCACCGTGCCAGGCAAGGACAAAATCCTGGGCGTCACCATCGTGGGCCAGCATGCTGGCGAATTACTCGCCGAGTTCACCCTGGCGATGCGTCGTGGACTGGGCCTTGGGGCCATTCTCGGCACCGTGCATGCCTATCCGACCTGGAGCGAAGCGGCCAAAGCGACGGCCGGCCAGTGGAAGCGTGCCCACGTGTCTCCGCGGGCATTGGCGTTGGCGCAGCGGTTTTTCGCCTGGCGGCGCGGGGGAAGTCTGTCATGACGCAGAGGTCCGTTCTGGCGATCATCATTCCCGTGCGTAACGAGGCGTCAACAATCGACGCAACACTGCAAGGGCTGCAGGCGCTACGTGCGCGTGGCACCGAAGTTATTGTGGTCGATGGCGGCAGCAGCGACGGCACGGCGGAATTGGCCGTGCCCTGGGTCGACCAGATCATCCACAGCGCGGCAGGACGCGCGGCCCAGATGAATGCTGGGGCCCAGGCAAGCGGCCGTTCCGTGCTTTTGTTCTTGCACGCCGATACCCTCCTTCCGCAGGATGCGGACAGCCTGGTGCTCGATGGTCTGGCACGCGGTGTGCGAGTCTGGGGACGCTTCGACGTGTGCATTGAACCCGAGCGGCCAATGCTGAGGGCGGTGGCGACGATGATGAACCTGCGCTCGCGCATCAGCGGCATCTGCACCGGAGATCAAGCCCTGTTCATGACCCGCGATGCGTTCGACGCCGTTAACGGTTTTCCCGATCAGGCACTGATGGAAGACATCGAAATCAGCCGGCGGCTCAAACGCCTGAGTCCGCCGCTGGCGCTGCGCTCGCAGGTTCGCACCTCGGGGCGGCGCTGGCTGGTGCACGGCATGTGGCGCACGATCACGCTGATGTGGTGGCTGCGGCTGCGCTACTTCCTGGGCGCCGAGCCGGCGCTGCTGGCGCGCCTTTACCAAGGGCCGCAATGACCATGTCGATCGCTGTGATCGTGTTCGCCAAACCGCCACTCGCATGGCAGGCCAAGACCCGGCTGATTCCCGCGCTAGGTGCCAATGGTGCAGCGGCTCTGGCAGCGCGAATGCTCGATCACGCCCTGGCACAGGCGGCGGCAAGTCTGCTCGGCCCGCTCAGCTTGTACGCTACTGCGCGCCACGCCACGCTGCGAGACGCCGCGCGCCTGCATGGCGCCGTTCGCAAGCTGCAGCGTGGCCCGGATCTTGGCATGCGCATGCTTGCAGCGCTTGTGCGCGAGACGTGCGTGGTACCGGCTGCATTGCTCTTGGGCAGCGACATTCCGGCGCTGAACGCGGCCTTGTTGCTCGAAGCAGCCGACGTGCTGGGCGAGACCGATTGCGTCTTCGTCCCCACACTGGATGGTGGCTTCGCCTTGGTTGGGTGCACGCGAGCCGCTGCGCCGCGCCTGGAGATGGTGTTCACGGGTCAGAGCTGGAGCACGCCCCGCGTGATGACCGAGGTCCGGTCGCGCCTTCTCGAGCAAGGTCTGCGCTGGGCCGAACTCGAGGCCGTGAGCGATATCGATACGCCCGCGGATCTCTCACGGTTGCCAGCTCACTGGCTTTCCGGCCTGATAGCCACGCCGTCACCGAAGCGTGTTCTCACATCTGCCGGTCTAGCCACATCCTGCCCGACATTTTTGTAGCTTGGCCATGCAACGTCGACTCCTTCTGAAATTCTCCTTGCTCGTGACTCAGCCTGCTTTGCTCGATACATCGGCGCGCGCGGCGACCTCGGCTGCGACGTTTGCGGCATGGTCCTCGGCCTCTGACGAAGAGGTACCGATGGCGCCGTTCTCCGCGAATGCGCCTGGGCATGCCCGACCGGCAGGATGGTCTGCGTTTCGACCTGCGCCCAAGGCGGCATCGACGCGCTATACGCTGGTGGATGACGAGGGGGTGACGGTGATCGAGGCACGCGCCGACGATTCGATGTCAGGGCTGATTCATCGCACCGATATCGATCTGAGCCGCACGCCCCTGCTGCGCTGGCGCTGGAAAATCCGCCACGCCATCGCCGTCGCCGACCTGGACCGCAAGTCCGGCGACGACTATGCCGCGCGTCTGTATGTGCTGTTTGCCGTTCCGCATGACGAACTCTCCTTCGGTTTGCGCGCCGAACTGGCGATCGCCAGGGCGATCTATGGCACAGATGTCCCCGCTGCCGCGATCAACTACGTGTGGGACAACAGTCACGCCGTGGACACCATGCTACCCAACGCCTACACCGCCCGCGCCATGATGGTGGTGACCGACAGTGGCAACACCCGAGCTGGCCATTGGGTCAGTCAGACGCGCGACGTCGCTGCGGATTTCCGTCGAGCTTTTCCGGATCTGGCCCGACATGGGCTACCCCGTGTCGGCGCGGTGGCGATCGCCACCGATACCGCCAACACCCACGGTCGAGCCACGGCCTGGTACGGCGACATCGCTTTCCTGGCAGCAGTCGATGGGGGCGCATCCTGATGGCGGCACGCCAGCGTCTGGTGCTGGTCGGTGCTGGTCATGCGCACGCCGAGGTGTTGCGCTGTTTCGCACGACAGCCTGTGTCGGATGTGGATCTGCTGCTGGTCTCGCCCATTGCTCAAGCGCCCTACTCCGGCATGATGCCTGGCTGGCTTGGTGGCCGTTACGCCTGGGAGGATTGCTGCATCGACTTCGCCGCGCTGGCCGCCGCCGCTGGTGCACGCTGGGTGCAAGATGAAGTCGTCGCTCTGGATGCCGCGCAGCGCATGTTGGTCTTGGCGAGCGGACAGACGCTGCAAGCCGACTTCGTGGCGCTGAATATCGGCTCCACCGTGCTCGCGCCCGAACCCACCCCTGGTCAACCGCTCATTCTGCCGACGCGCCCGTTGACCGCCTTACGTGAGCGTACCGAGCATCTGCTCACGACACTGTCCGCACGCCAGGCGCAGGCACCGTTGCACCTCGTGGGCGTGGGTGCCGGTGCGGCGGGATTCGAAATGCTGCTGGGTCTACAAGCAAGGTTGGCCGCTCAGGGCGTGGTGACGCAGAGCACGCTGACCACCAGGAGCGGGAGCTTCTTGCCCGGCCTGTCCACCCCGGCGCGCTGGCTGGCGTTGCGCACGCTGCGGCAGCGTAGGGTGGCATTGCAAACCAGGTTCGAGGCCGCAACGCTGGGCGCAGGCACACTGCTCGATGCGAAAGGTGGAGAGTTGCCCGCCGACGTGGTGCTGTGGGCCACTGGTGGCGTCGCCCATGCCTGGCCGGCGCAAAGCGCCTTGGCGGTGGATGCGCGCGGCTTCGTGCAGGTGGACGCAACGCTGCGCTCAATATCCCATCCCTGGCTGTTCGCCGTGGGCGACTGCGCGTCCTTCACCCCTCAGGCGCTGCCCAAATCGGGCGTGTTCTCGGTGCGTATGGGGCCGGTGCTTGCGAACAATTTGCATGTCATGCTGCGCGCTCAACCGCCTGCCATCTACCAGCCCCAGAGGCGTTTTCTGGTGCTGCTCAACACCGGCGATGGCCGTGCCATCGCCTCGCGCGGCGCTCTGGGGTGGCAAGACCGCTGGGTGATGCGCTGGAAAGATCGCATCGATCGCGATTTTCTTGACCGCTACCGATGACTGACTGCATCAATCGGCTATCAGGAGCATTGGCCTGGCAAGACCAAGCGCCAAGCTCGCGTCGACGCACAGATTCCTCTTTTCTGGAGAATGTTTCATGCCCTTGGCTCGCATCTGGTCCCTGACCTTCCTGGCCATGCTCGCGTTCGCTTGCAATTCGCTGCTGTGCCGGGTTGCGCTCAAGAGCACGAGTATCGATGCAGCCAGCTTTACGGCGGTTCGATTGATGTCTGGGGCGGTGGCACTGTGGCTGATTGCACGCGTGCAGCGAGGCACGGATCCGGGCCGAGGCAACTGGCCTTCGGCATTGGCCCTGTTCGTTTACGCGGCAGGGTTTTCATTTGCCTATGTGATGCTGTCAGCGGCCACGGGGGCGCTGCTGTTGTTCGGTGCGGTTCAGGCCACCATGATCGGACGCGGGGTGTGGAAGGGGGAACGGCTGACAAGACCGCAACTTGCCGGTTTTATGCTGGCTATCGCGGGCCTGCTCGGGGTGTTGCTGCCAGGCCTGTCCGCGCCACCTCTGGCCGGGTCGCTGCTGATGTTGAGTGCCGGAGTGGCCTGGGGCATGTATTCATTGCGCGGTCAAGGCGCAGGGAATCCGATTCGGGTCACGGCGGGAAATTTCCTGCGCGCAGCACCGCTTGCCGCGGGATTGGCGGGATTCGTCGTCCTGTGGCACCAAGGTTCCTCAGTGGACGCAACCGGCCTCGCGCTTGCCGTCGCCTCGGGCGCAGTGGCCTCGGGAATCGGTTATGCCATCTGGTACTCCGCTTTGCCATCGCTGAAAACTACGCAGGCCGCCACCGTTCAGCTCAGCGTTCCGGTACTTGCGGCGCTGGGCGGCATCGTATTCCTGCACGAGGCTATCACCCTGCGACTCGTGCTGGCCTCAGTCGCCATACTCGGTGGAATCCTGCTGGTCATCCTGGACAAACAGCGAGTCGGCAACCTCCGTCAGGGTCGATGATGTCTGCGGCGTGTCAGCCGCATCCATGCGTCCGCCTTATCCACGCACATCGGCTGTTGCGTGGGCGGGCAGCGCTGGGTCGCCGCCCTGCATCGACGCCCACGGCAGGGCGCGGTAATCGAGCGCCGCGTCGGCTTCGGGCTTGACGATGGCGAAATAGGGTGACAGATCAAAGTCGGCCGGCACGAACAGGCTGTTGTGGCGAATATGCCATTGCTCGCGCTGACATGCAGTGCAGTTTGGATCGTTACTCGGCACTGCCTCAATCTGGGGCAGGATGGGATAACGCACGGCCTGAAAGGACTGCGCGATCAGGCTGGAACAAATGGCTCGCGTCGGGTCGCCGCTGCCCAGGGCGAGCATGCGCCGACGCCACCGGCCCGGCACCGGCGGTGTGGGCAATAGATAGCGCAGCAGGTCGATGATGTGGCGCAGGTCATAACGATGGCCGATACGGCCACGGGCTTCGGCCACCACACGCTGCACATCGTCCGCGCGCAATGCGATAGGCCGACACAACCGCAAGTTGTACCCGGCAAATTCGGCAAAGCCCACAGCACGGACCCCATCGACCACATCAGCCTCGATGAAGCAAGGGCTGCGATCGTTTAGCGTGGTCGTCGAATCGAGCAGGCCGACATACAACGCCGCATGCGACCACACGGAGTGGGTGAGGTATTTGATCGCACTGCTGAAACGGCTTCGACCTTCGACGAGCAAGACGTCGCCCGGTCGGATCATCGCCTGGAGGTGTTGCAGATTGGTGGGGGTACGCACCGGAGCGCAGTAGCTGGGTGCAGACAGATAGCGCGCCAGAGCCGAACCGGTCGCTGACAACAGACGATTCATGGCAATTCTCCGTGAGGCGCAGCCCGCCTGGCTCCACGAGGCTTCACTCCACGGACGCAAGCATGTCCTTCAACTGCTTGTCGGACTGCGGCGCACCGATCGACAATTCAGCCCTGCCTGCCTTGTTCCTGAAGACCACCAGCGGGATGGCGTAGTAGATCCCGGCGCGTTTGAGCACAGCGTCGTTAGCGTCGATCGCCTTGCGGGTCTGTGGCTCGACGACCTTGGCCGGATCAATGCCGCCGCCCGGAGAGCCGCTGGGGTTGAAGTCATAGTCGTTTTCGTTCTTGTAGAAGGCCTGCAATCGGCTCGGTGCCTGCAGGATGGCCGCAGCCTTGGTCATGCTGCTCGGGGTAAGGATGGCCACCGGAATCCAGCGCAGTTCCAGATTGTCCTTGCCGACCCAGGGGCGCAGGTCGTTGTAGAGCTTGTGGCAGTAAGGGCAGTTGGGGTCGAAAAAAATGTTCACCACACGCTTGCCTCGACCCTCGGATATGGCCGTGGCCTCATGAATATGGTCCAGCATGCTGGCGGCCAGTTGTTCGGTGCTGGGCGATGTTGCCCAGACGGGAGGCAGTACCCAGGCCAGACTGGCCAAGAGCATCAAAAGGAAGAGGATGCGTTTCATCATGGCTCCTTGTGGGTGGCGTCAAGCCGCCGCGGTTTGCGGCTGCAACAGGGATACGTCGTACTCCACCACACCCTGCATCGAATCGACAGGCCTGCACCAGGGTTCGGCCAGCAGTGCACGCAGGGCGTCTGCATGACCTGCCTGCCAGCGGGCCTCGATACCGTCGGGTATGAAGTCCAGATCTTTGGTGTGGTCATCGCCCGCAAGCGCAGGCGAGAGCAGCTTGACGATGCGCATGGTGGTGCCGCACCCGTAGCTCAACATCTGTGCAACATCCCTGCGGCCACGCTGTGCTGAGGGCAGGTACTGGGCGAGTTGGCGGATGACGTGACGCATGGTGTGCAACTGCTTCTGTCGCGCCACATGGCTCTCTGCACGGCTGGCGTACTGAATGTCTTTGTGACGTGCGAAGACCTGGTGCATGGTGGTCGGTGCCTCGCCTTGCGGATTCCAGACCTGCACTGCAAAAATCAGCGCGTCGTGTCGCTGGCGGTCGTCAAACACGGCTTCGATGGGCGTGTTGGACGCAATGCCACCATCCCAGAACAATTCCTCGCCGATGCGCACCGGTGCGAAGGCAGGTGGCAGCGCACTCGAGGCCAGCACATGGTCGAGGGTGATGGGTTCATCGCGCGAATCGAAATACCGTAACTGCCCACTCCGCACGTTCACGGCGCCGAGGGTCAGACGCATCTCGCCAGCGCTCATTCGCCGAGTGTCGATCAAGCCATCCAGGGTATTGCGCAGCGCGTCGGTGCGGTAATACCCAGCAGCGTCTTCACCGAGTTCGTTGTCCGGGTAGAGCCATGCTGCAGGGTTGGGACGAAAAAACCCCGGAACGCCTTGCAACACGGCCTCGAGCCGCGACCAGTTGCCGGTGAATCGAGGCCAGCCGCCGTGCGATACCGCACGCCAGAACGCCCGCAGCCGCTGTACCCGCTCTGCCAGAGGGTTGCCAGCCATGAGCGCGCCATTGACGGCGCCGATGGAGGTGCCGATCACCCAATCCGGTTCGATGCCGGCTTCGGACAGGGCCTGGTAGACACACGCCTGGTAAGCGCCGAGCGCACCACCGCCTTGCAACACCAGAACCACCTGGCCCGGCAGCGTGAACTTTGCAACTGTCTTACCAGCGAGCCGGGTGGATCGGCGCGGCGTGTTTCTGGTTGTCGCGTTCATCGCTCGCTCCTCATGGATCGTTGTGGGGTTGGAAGCGCGGACATCGCGCCTCGAAGTTCACTTCGATGGAGCACACGGATTCATGGCCTTCTTACCCCCCGGTGCACAGGGATTGACAGCCTTGTGCCCCATCTTGGTGGACTTTTTGCCCGCCGGGGCGCAGGGGTTGGCCGGGGCGCAGGGGTTGCTTGCAGCCTGGGCGGCCTGAATGGGTGCCAGAGACGACAATGCCTGCGGCATCGGGCTGACCATTGCTGCGGCAACGGCGAGGGCGGGCAGGGCATGGGACAGGGAACGACGGGTGCGTGTTTGCATGACAAACTCCTTGGGGTGGATCGGGAGGTCGGCTGGGCGCGGTATGCACACAGTCCATCCCTTGACTATTTGGTCGAGGACGGCTTCCTTTCCTGACACCGTCCCTAGCTTGAAGATTGAGTAGAGGGTTTGCCGGAGCGGGTCAGGACCTGGCAATGGCCAGAGCGGCCTGCGTCGGTGGCAGGTAGCTGACTGGCGCGATGTCCATGCCCACTTGCCTTCCCAACCGCGTGCGAGAGACCAAACCACGCAAGCGCGAACGCTGACCAGGCTCGTTCTCGATGATGACCAGATGCGTTTGAGATGTCGCCCTAAAGGTTTCGGCCAGATCGCCCACCTGAGCGGCGAACAACGCATCGAGCGCCAACACTGGCAGCTCGGCCACCGGCGTCATGATGTCGCCGACGAGGACGTCACGATGGAGGCAGGTGTCATGCGTGCAGGCCTGGCTTGCGAGGAACTGCATCGGCCGCTCCCCCAGGATGTCCTGCGCGGTGATCAGGCCAACCATGGCTCCTTGCTCGACCACGACAAGGGCGCGCACGCCGAAGCGCACCATGTCTTGCAGGGCGTTGTCGATCTGCTCCTCGGGACCTGCGACCACTGGGTACTCGCAGGCAAAATCGGTCATCACAACGGATGCTGGGTCTTGAGGATGGACTGCGGGGGTTTCTGATTCGGTTCGCTTCGGAATGCACAAGGCCGTGCCGGGGCGGATGGTCTGGATGGGTGCGTGATGCATGGTTCAGTCTCCCGGATTGTCATGTTGCCGCCCTTGGGCGCGCGGTGAATGAATGTGGCTGGCGAGGCACCGAGACTGGCATCAACTTGGCTCGAATGCCAGCCGGATGCATGTTGGTCGGAGCCGGCAGAGTTTCCTGACAGGCTCGCCATTTCTGACCCGCTGTTGTTTCGCACGGGCATGATCTGGGCATTCTTCACGGCGCTGTACGTTGCCACGCAATACGGCACGATGAAGTTCATCGCCAGCAATTGCCAAGAGATCCCCGACAGGTGCATCAGTGCCCAGCCCTGATTGACCAGGTTGAGCAACAGTCCCACGCCGCCGGCCACTTGGAGCGCGCTGTCGCGGATGGACGGGCTCCAGGCACGTCGGAGAAACACCTTCATCGCGCCAACCCCGACTCGGCTACAGCAGTGGGCAGCGCCAGATGCAAGCACAGCCGCGCTTCGGCCAGGCTGCGCTGCAGCAGTGTGGGGTCTGCCTCGGGTTGCAAATCCTCCGCCAAACCCTGGCGTCCGGTGGGCTCGGCATGAAGCGACTGCCCCTTTTTCAACAGCGTGAACTCGCCGCCGCAATTGCGGCAATAGACCCGGTCGAGTGGTTGTGACGTGCGGCGCAAAACCAAGGCCGGCAAGGTCGGGCCGCAGTTCGGGCAGACTTGAAGCGGGATACCGTCGTCGCTATGCCCCAGCACGTGATCAAGCTGCTTGCTATGTCCGAGTTGCACGAAACGATCAACCAGCCCTGACTCAAATTGGCGCCCAGCCTGCTCGCGAAGGATGGCCAGCGCCTCGTCGCGCG
Organism: Thiomonas sp.; assembly: GCF_054608695.1. Classification (NCBI taxonomy): domain Bacteria; kingdom Pseudomonadati; phylum Pseudomonadota; class Betaproteobacteria; order Burkholderiales; genus Thiomonas; species Thiomonas sp. Next base: position 991 of record NZ_JBTRXV010000047.1, on the reverse strand, counting down.
AGATGCCGCGCCGGTAGGGTCTCGAGCTGGTCATGGCGTCAAAGGCGTCGCAGATGCCGACGATGCGGGCAGCAACAGGGATGGCTTCCAGTGTCAGGCCCCTGGGATAGCCACGGCCGTCTGGCCGCTCGTGATGCAAGCCAATGGCGTTGCGCACCAGGAAGGCCAGGGGGGTGCGCTGCGAGCAAACGCATCCCGATGTCCGGATGGGTGCGCATGACCGCCCACTCCGCGTCGGTGAGTGGGGCTGATTTGCACAGGATGGCATCGGGCACACCAATCTTGCCCAGATCGTGCAAAAACCCACCCAGGCTGACGCGCGCGACCTCTACTGCATCCAGCCCCGCCGCAGCGGCAAGCATGCGTGCATAGCGGGAAACGCGCCACAAATGGCCGCCGGTATACAGATCGCGTGCTTCGACAAACCATGCCATGTTGGGCAGGCTGACCAGCAGGTGATCGGCCGTCTCGTCGGACCCAGGACGGGTGCGCGGACCAAGCCAGCGTGCGAACCATCCGCTTCGCCACGTCAGCGCTTCTTTCTTCTTTGCGTGGCAGCCCTGCGCGGGTTGGTTCGTCATCGCCTTGTTGCTGCATGGTTCTCCCCCTTTTGTCCGGATGTCCTCATCAGTCGCGCAAGCTGCGCTAACCTGACAGGCAGGAGGGGGAATCTCGATCGAGATGCTTGGCGCCGATCGGCAGTTCGTCCCTTCGCGCAGGGATTTGCAGTCCTGAATCGGAGCCAAGACGATGCAACTTATTTCAAATGGTCTGACCATCGGCACCGTCGCCCGGGCGGCAGGGGTCCATGTCGAAACCATCCGGTTCTACCAGCGCAAGGGCTTGCTGGGCGAGCCCGAGCGCCCGCAGGGCAGCTTCCGCCGCTACGGACCCGATGACGTCGCCCGCCTGCAATTCATCAAATCCGCCCAGCGCATGGGCTTCAGTCTCGACGAGGTCGCCGGCTTGCTGCAACTCGACGACGGCATGC
>NZ_JBTRXV010000046.1:0-30689 GCF_054608695.1 Thiomonas sp. | reverse complement strand
CCAGATTCGTTACCGCTTCTTCGGTCGAAGCGGGTTGGGGATCATCGGCGCCAAACTCGCGGGCAGTCCGGGTGGGTTGGGAACGTGCACCTTCTTCGGTTTCTTGGCTTCCTTGTTGCCGTGCTTGCCCTTGGTCATGGTGCGTACTCCAGATTTGATTGAACGAAGATTGTGCGCGCTGCGGCCCAACGACTTCCGTGCGTCACCGCACGCAAGCCGCTGCCGGCCTCGCGACGCGGTCAGACCAGGCCAGCGCTTGGGCGCTCGAACGCCGTGTCGTCCTGACGGAGCCGGGTTTCGGTCAGCAAACGGTGCAACTCATGCTTCACCACGCCGTAGCACTCACACGCACAGGTCTGCAGCCCGATCGGATCGAGAACCGTGATGTGGCCTCGGCGGTACCGGATATAGCCGCCTTCCTGCAGCCCTCCAGCAGCCTGCGTGATGCTTTCGCGGCGCACGCCCAACATGCTGGCCACCAGCTCCTGCGTCATCACCAACGCTCCCGCTGGCGAACGATCGGCGGTTGACAGCAACCAGCGACTGAGCTGCTGCTCGATCGAATGATGGCGGTAGCAGACGGCCGTCTGGGTGATCTGCGTGATCAGCGCCTGGGTATAGCGCAGCAGCAGGCGCCGCATCTGCCCCGGCCCCTCGAAGGCCCGCATCAGCGCGCTGCGGGGCAGCCGATAGCCATGCCCCGACGTCAGCACCACGGCGGAACTGGGCGTGGTGTGGAGATCGGTCGAACCCTCGGGGGAGGGAACCGCGGCGAGTGCCACGGCGGTCGCTGAAGCCTAGTCGGCTATGGCGATTGGAGGGCTGGCGCTTGGGCTGGGCGCTGCGGCTGGCGCAAAGCATCGACCCCAAGCGCAACTCCGGCCCAACTTGTCGCTTTCAGGATTCTCGGCTCACTTGAGTCGGTTCCGGGAAATCCCTTAGGGCGATTTAACTATGCATTACCTGGGCGCCCTCCCCGGTGCCTACAGTGAGCTTCAAGGAGGTGCCGCATGGCCAAATTGATTCACACCATGATTCGCGTATTGGACCTGGACAAGTCCCTGCGTTTTTATCAACAGGCATTCGACCTGCAGGTTGTGCACAGACTGGATTTTCCCGACTTCTCTTTGGTCTACCTGCGCAATGAGCTGGCCGACAACGAGATTGAGTTGACATGGAACAAATCCCGCAAGGAACCCTATACACACGGGGACGGCTATGGCCATGTGGCCTTTTGCGTGGACGACGTTGCTGAGGCGCACAAGCGTTTGCGAAAACTCGAACTGAGCCCGAACGACATCCGCGAGTTCCGCGATGACAGTGGCCAACTGCTTGCCCGCTATTTCTTCATCCAGGATCCTGATGGCTACAAGCTTGAAATCCTTGAGCGCCACGGGCATTACCAGTGAACCACTCGCGACGAGTAGCCCGTTGATCAGTAGACCCAAAAACCAAAGGAGACAACCATGAAGACCGCCGTGATTCCGATCCAACCCGATGCATGCCGTGGATCAGAGGCCAACATTGGCTCAATTCCGCTCACCCGCCGGAGCCTCCTTAAGGGCTCCGGTGTGCTGACTGGAACCCTGGCGTTCTCGTCGGTGCTGTCCGTCCTGGCGCCAAGCCGCGCCTGGGCACTTGAGATGTCCACTCTCGACGCCCACCAAGGCGCGGTCATTCTGGCCTTCACGCGGCACCTGTACCCGCACCCCGGGCTTGATGACGCGGTGTATGCGCTTGTCGTCAAAGCGCTCGACCAGAAGGCCAATGCCGACCCAGGCACTCAGCAAACGCTGATCGAGGGCGTCAGACGCCTGGATGCTATTGCTGGCAACAACTGGCTCAAGCGCTCGACGGCACTGCAGGGCGTTGACGTGGAGTCGATGCAGACAGAACCCTTCTTCGGCCTGGTGCGAAGCACGGCCGTTGTTTCCCTCTACAGCAACACCATGGCATACGCCCATTTCGGATACGGCGGAGAGGAAGGTGACGCCGGCTATTTGCACAAGGGGTTCAACGACTTGGCGTGGTTGCCGAACCCGCCAGGCGATGCCAGCGGCCCCATTCCCCAAGACAACTAAAAAACATCCAGGAGACAATCATGGACGCAAACCCAAACAAGGTCAGTTTTTCACCCGACGATGACCATGTCGTCGTCATCATCGGCTCTGGAGCCGGAGGCGGCACGCTTGCCAATGAGCTTGCCCAAAAGGGCATTGATGTCGTGTTGCTTGAAGCGGGCAAGCTGCACACCCAAGCGCAATTCCTGGCCGACGAATGGCCGTCGTTTAACCAATTGGCATGGCTGGACAAACGCACCACTTCGGGCTCCTGGCGTGTTGCCCGCGACTTCCCCCATTTGCCGGCCTGGATTTGCAAAACCGTGGGGGGAACGACTGTGCATTGGGCTGGTGCCAGCCTGCGCATTCAGCCGCACGAGTTCAAAACGCGCACAACCTACGGCGCGTTGCCAGGCGCCAACTTGTTGGACTGGCCCCTGACACGCGAGGAACTGGATCCTTACTACGCCAGGGCAGAAAACAAGATGGGCGTGACACGCACGAATGGCATCCCAGGCTTGCCCGGCAACAACAATTTCAAGGTGATGTACGCCGGCGCGACCAAGCTCGGGTACAAGGCATGCAATACGGGTCACATGGCGATCAATAGCAAGGTACGGGACGGTCGAACCCATTGTTTTCAGCGCGGGTTCTGCTTCCAGGGATGTCGCACCGGCGCCAAGTGGTCAACCTTATACACAGAAATTCCGCGAGCCCAGGCTACCGGACATCTGGAATTACGAACACAGGCCCAAGTCGTTCGCGTTGAACATGATGCAAGCGGAAAGGCGTCGGCTGTTCTTTACTACGACGCACAAGGACGCCTGCAGCGCCAGAAAGCCCGTGTTGTCTGCGTCGCGGGAAATTCCATCGAATCACCGCGTTTGCTGCTCAACTCCGAGTCGGCCCTGTTCCCCAACGGCCTGGCCAACTCATCGGGTCAAGTCGGACGCAATTACATGCGCCACACGACGGCATCCGTCTATGGCGTGTTCGACAACAACGTCGACATGTACAAGGGCACGACGATGGCCGGCATCATCAGCGATGAATCGGTCTTCAATCCGAGTCGCGGCTTTGTCGGCGGGTACCACATGGAAACCATTTCTCTGGGGCTATCCTTTTATGCCGCCTTCCTGAATCCAGGGGCTTGGGGCCCGGAATTCACGCATGCCATGGATGAATACGCGCACACCGCCGGGATGTGGATTGTCGGTGAAGATATGCCGCGCGAGACCAACCGCATCACGTTGAATCCGACGGTGAAAGATCAATATGGCGTGCCTGTGGCGAATGTGCATGTCGACGACCATCCCAACGATCAGGCCATGCGCGAGCATGGTTTTCGCCAAGGATCGGCGGTCTACGAAGCTGTTGGCGCGAAACGCGTTTATCGGGTGCCACCTTACCCGTCTACGCATAACCTCGGCACATGTCGCATGAGCGCGCGAGCCGCGGACGGTGTCTGCAACAGGTTCGGACAAACGCACGACGTGAAAAACCTGTTCATTTCTGACGGCAGCCAGTTCACGACGGGCGCGGCAGAAAACCCGACGCTTACGATTGTGACGCTCGCCATACGGCAGGCCGATCACATCGCCGAGCAAATGCGCAAGCGTGCGATCTAAGGTTCAGACAGTTCAGCCCGGACTCCGCACGCGTTGGCGTGTTCGGGCATTCCTTCGTTTACATGAGGAGAGTTCACCATGGCACAAAAGAAGATTCTGATGCTCGTCGGCGATTACGCCGAAGACTACGAAGTGATGGTCCCGTTCCAGATGCTTCTGATGGTGGGGCACACGGTGCATGCCGTCTGTCCGGGAAAGACAACGGGCCAGACGATCAAGACGGCGATCCACGATTTTGAGGGTGACCAGACCTATAGTGAAAAACGCGGCCACAACTTTGCATTGAATGCGGACTTCGCCGCTGTGCGGGCTGCGGACTACGACGCGCTGGTCATTGCAGGTGGTCGAGCACCCGAGTACCTGCGGCTCAACCCTGACGTCATTGCCATCGTGAAGCACTTCATGAGCGAAGGCAAACCCACCGCAGCCGTTTGTCACGGCGCGCAAATCCTCGCTGCCGCGAATGTCTTGGCCGGGCGCAAGTGTTCCGCGTATCCTGCCTGTCAGCCGGAAGTGGAACTTGCCGGCGGCCACTATCAGGAGATTGGCCTTGATCAGGCTGCTGTCGATGGCAATTTGGTGACGGCACCAGCATGGCCTGCGCACCCGCAGTTCATCGCCAAATTCTTGAAGGTCTTGGGCACGCAGATCACGCCCTAAAAAGCGATCCAGTTTGAGTTCGACTGCGCATCTCCGAGCCAGCGATGCGCAGTCGAGACGTTGGCATCAAGGGAGATGAGCAATGTGTGAACTCTATGTGAAAGCCGACCCTATCCTCTACGAGTCACGGACGCGTTCGGTACGCATTCACGGCGTCATTACCACGGTCCGTTTGGAGAATCTCTTCTGGGACGTGTTGCATGACATCGCAGAACGCGAGGGCATGACGACGAGTGAGTTCGTCGTCAAACTGCACGATGAGCTCACCACGTTGCATGGCGAAGTCGTCAATTTCGCGTCTTTTCTCCGCGTGAGCTGCCTACGCTATTTGGCTACATACCAAGGGGATGCCTCGCATTTTCTGACACCAAGAGATCATTCGGCTTCGCCGCTGCGCCAGGTCAAGCTGGCCCGAGAGCCACGTAACCTTTCATGTTTGACAGGTTGAGCGTAGCTTACTCAGAAGCCGGTAAGTAGCGTGACTGGGCGCGAAGTTGGTGTGGTCCGGTGATGGCTGTCAGCGGCCGTTGGACCACGCCAGCAGGTTGATGTCTATTGCACTTGCCCGCCGCCGCGTATCGCGCGTATCAGCATGGCCGGGCTGTCGTACTTTGATTGGTTTGCACGGCGTGTCAGCAAGCTCCAATGCAATGGAGAGCAGATCGGGATGCTCCAGCCGCTCTCGGTATACCTCGGCCATGAAGGTGAATTCATTGAGCATGCCGAGCAGGCTGCGATTTGCTGTCTTGATGATGGAGCATTCGTGCATCGCCGCAGTCTCGGCCTCGATGCAACCCATGTTCCAGTCGTGGGCGTCCAACACGGACGTCAGAGCGGCGGGGGACCGTTGCGTGAGCGTCACGGCAGGTGCCAGCGGCATCAGCACGGGGAGCAATGTCCGTTCGTTCACCAGCAAAACGGTCAAACAACTTCCTGGTGCAGTGCAGATTGAACAGAGCTGTGCGCTTTCATCAGCCTTTCGGCCAATCTCAAGCAGCAGCACTTTCCTACATCAATCTCACCGGGTTGGGCCGTGGAATTAGGAGAAATGCGCGCCCAGCGGCTCCGTGCGCTGGGTCGAGCCCGACTTTGCGGGTCGTCTGTCGGGCTTCACGCTGCTGTTCGAGGCGTTGATCCTGATGCTGGCCAAGCAGATGCCATTTGCCGCTGTGGCGCGCATCGTGGGCGAGTCCGACCACCGCGTGCTCGCCGTGTGCACTCGTTATGTCGAGATCGCCCTGGGTCTGGCCGACTTCAGCGACGTGAAGGCATTGGCCATCGACGAGACCTCGCGGGCTCGCGCTCACGCCTATGGGATGCTGACGGCCGACGCCGCCCGGCGTCGGGTGCTGTTCGTCACCGAGGGGCGCGATGCCAAGACGATCAAAGAGCTGGCCGCCCACCGGGATGACCACGGCTGCCCGCCCGAGAGCATCGACACGGTGAGTATCGACATGTCGCCGGCCTTCCTCCAAGGCGTCAGCGAAGAGCTGCCCAACGCACGCATCACCTTCGACAAGTTCCACGTCGTCTGGCACGCCAACGCGGCCGTGGACAAGATGCGCCGTATCGAGCAGCGCACGACCCAGTCTCTCAAAGGCATGCGCTGGTTGTTGCTCAAGGATCGCGCCAACCTGAAGCCCGCGGCAGCGGCCGACCTCGACGCCTTGATCGCCAAGATGACCACGCTGCGCACGGCTCGGGCCTGGCTCTACAAGGAACAGTTGCGCGAGATCCTGGAGCGCAAGCAGATCAACGTGGTGCGCTCCATGCTCGAGCATTGGTGCACCTGCGTCATGCGCAGCAAGGTCGAGCCCATGAAAGAGGTGGCCGCCCTCGTGCGCCGCCACCTGGAGGGCATCGTGGCCTGGGCGCAGACGCGTCAGACCCATGGATTCCTGGAAGCCATCAACGGCCTGTTCCAGGCCGCCAAGCGCCGCGCTCGCGGCTTCACGCGACGGTCCGCGATCAAGACCGTCATCTTCCTGATCGTCGGAAAACTCGACTTCCACGCGATCAACCCTCATGCCCAGCAACCCACTTGAAATTCAATAGAGCCAATAAAACTTACGTGGCTCAATGGCTGGCCTGTGTGTTCCCCTGCCGACGCTTCGCCGACACCCTCGCGGATGCCTGCGCACGGCTCGGGGCCGATGTGGTTCGCTAGACCTTCAGCCTGCGGACTGGCTCGCATCTCCTCGGGCTCGGCCAGCGCGCGGCGGTGCAACTCGCGCGCCACGTGCTGAGCTCGGCCCCGGATACACACCGTGCTCGCGGCACCAGGCGTTCACGCTGGCCTCGTTCATGGGTGCCGTGGTGATCACCGCCTCCAGCCGCGCGCTCGGGCGACCCTGGACTGCGCCTCCTCGCGCCAGCGTTCCAGAGTGCCTGCGCCAATGCCCACCTCGCGCGCCACCACGTCCAGCGCTGCGCTCTGCGGCGGCAACAACTTCGCCACCGCTCGCTGAGGGGCCAGCGCGGACATGCCACCGGCTTCATAGCGATCAATCGTCTTGCTCACCGCCGTGTAGCTCAGTCCCACGTCGGCGGCAATCTGCGTGCGCGTGCGCCCGAATGACCTGCCGGCGCCGCTCGTGTTGCTCGGCTGGCGTCAGCCGTCTTGCATCGTCTTTGTTCATGCCAATTCGGACTGCGGGGCGGCTTGAGCCGGATGTGAGCTACACCGTGGCGGACATTCTTGCCTGCGACGGTGCCACGGCAGGATCTGGGCATCGGCGCGTGCGGCGCAAAGTCGGGTTTATTCGGTAATCCAGTTGAAAAAGCACACGCCATGTCAGCAACGATCGGGGGAGCCTTTGCGCCTGAGCGCGATCAGGGGCTCGACCGCAGGTGCACGCAGCGGCGGCCGATGCCGCTCGGGCTCGGACAGCGGTGCGACTTCGCGCAAGCTCTGCAGGCAGCGCCGGGTCAGGTCCTGGTAGGTGCGCGTGCCCTCGAGCTTCCAGGCGATTTCCTCGACTTGCAGCTCGCGACGGACTTTCGCTGGCATGCCCGCCACGAGGGTGCGCGGCGGGACGATCATGCCGGCCGGCACGAAGGCGCAGGCGGCGACGATGGATCGCTCGCCGATCTCGGCATCGTCCATCACCACCGCGTTCATGCCCACCATCGCATCACGGCGCACGATGCAACTGTGCAGTACCGCGCCATGGCCGATGTGGCCATTGCTCTCCACCACGGTGTCGTGCCCCGGAAAGCCGTGCATGACGCAACTGTCCTGCACATTTGCACCCTCGTGCAGCACGATGCGTCCGAAATCCCCGCGCAAACTGGCGCAAGGACCCACATAACAACCAGGGCCAACGACCACGTCGCCGATCAACACGGCGCTCGGATGCACATAGGCACTGGGATGGACGACGGGGATGACATCCTCGATGGCGTAACAGGGCATGAAAGCCTCCCGCGGGTTTGTCCCGATCACACTTTGACTTGCATCAGGATTTTAGTGAGCTTAGTATTGACCGACTGGTTGGTCAATATTTCTATTGCCCCGTTTGGCACCCAAACCAACCCAATCCCAGCCACCTACTTCTTGAGATGAGCCAAACTCACGCATCGCATCTGAGCATTGACCAGCAAGGCGCCGTGTTGACACTCACGCTCAACCGTCCCGAGTCGCTCAACAGTTTGACTGCGGTACTTGTCGCCGACCTCTTGCGCGCGCTCGACGACGCCGCAGCGCAGCCGGATGTGCGCTGCGTGGTGTTCACTGGCGCCGGGCGTGCCTTTTGTGCCGGGCAGGATTTGAAAGACCCGGCGGTGGTGTCGGATGGGCCGACGCCCAAAGACCTTGGCGCCGTGGTCGGGAGCAACTACAAGCCGCTGGTTTTGCGCCTGCGGTCGATGCCGGTGCCGACCCTTGCGGCCGTCAACGGCGTGGCTGCCGGGGCCGGGGCCTCACTGGCGCTGACGTGCGACATGGTGGTGGCCCGGCGCAGCGCGGCGTTCATCCAGGCGTTTTCAGCCATCGGCCTGATCCCTGACAGCGGCGCCACATGGCTCTTGCCGCGCCTGGTCGGCCGTGCGCGGGCTTTGGGGCTGGCGATGCTCGGAGACAAGCTGAGCGCCGAAGAGGCTCAGCGCATCGGGCTGATCTGGGCTTGCGTGGACGACGACGCATTCGACGCCCAGGTGGGCGTGCTCGCCCAGAGGTTGGCGTCGCTGCCGACCAAGGTTTTGGTGCGCACCCGGCAGTTGCTCGACCAGGGCCTCACATCGCCCCTGGAGCAGGCGCTCGACGCCGAGGCCGCTGCGCAGCGTGAGTTGGGTTTTGCCGCCGACTATGTCGAGGGCCTGGCCGCGTTTGCGCAAAAACGCGCCCCGCGCTTCACCGACCGCTGAAAGGGATCCCGCATGTGCAATCCGCAGCGGGTATGGGTGCTGGGCGCCGGCAGCATGGGCAGCGGCATCGCCCAGCTCGCGGCCCAGGCTGGGCACGCGGTGTGCCTGTACGGCGCGCAGGCCCCGGCTATCGAGCGTGCGATGCGGGCCATTGCTGCCGATCTGGACGGCGCGGTCAGCCGTGGCAAGCTGTCGGCCGAGCAGCGTCAGGACATCCTGGCGCGGATCAGCCCGAGTTCCGACCTTGCCGCGGGCCAAGGCAGTTCCATCGTGATCGAGGCCATCGTCGGAGATCTTTCGGCCAAGCAAGCGCTGCTGCGCAGCGTCGAGGCCTTGGTTGATGAAGATGCTCTCTTATTGAGCAACACCTCGTCGATTTCGGTCACCGCCATCGCTGCGGCGCTGCGGCATCCCGAGCGCATGGCCGGCTGGCATTTTTTCAATCCGCCGGCGCGGATGAAACTGGTCGAGATCATTCCCGGGGTGCAGACGGCGACTTCGGTGGCGGAGGTCTTGCAAGCGCTTTCGCTCGCCTGGGGCAAGACCGCGGTGGTCGCGCCGCATGCACCGGGCTTCATTGTCAACCGGGTGGCGCGGCCTTCTTACTACGCCGAGGCCTGGCGTTTGCTCGCCGAGCGTGCTGCACCAGCGTCGGTGATCGACACATTGATGCAGCAGGCGGGAGGCTTCGCGCTTAACGAGGCGGCGGATCTGGTGAACTGGAACGCGGTGCGCAGTGCCGATATCGATGTGGCGATGCGACTCGGCATGGCTTACCCGCGCGGGCCGCTGGCCTGGGGTCAGACCCTCGGCGCGAGCAGGGTTTTCAGCGTGCTGCGTCATCTGTTCGACCACTACGGCGATGCGCGTTATCGCATTGCCCCCAAGCTGTCCAACGCCCACTGGAGTGGAGTCGCCCTCGATGTCTAAGCCCCAGATCGCCGTCGTCCCGAACGACCACGAAGCCGCCCAGCAACTCGCCGAGCGCGTGCGTGACCGCATGTACGCGCATGACCGTGCCACCCGCGCGCTCGACATGGCCATCGTCGATGTCGGCCCGGGGTCCGCGCGGGTCCGCATGACTGTGCGGCAGGACATGCTCAACGGTTTTGCCATCTGCCATGGTGGCCTCATCACCACCCTGGCCGACACCGCCTTCGCCTACGCCTGCAACGCCTACAACCAAGTCACGGTGGCATCCGGCCTGAGCATCGACTTCATTGCCGCTGCCAAGGAGGGCGATGTGCTCGAAGCCGTTTGCGACGAACAAGCGGCCAGCGGCCGCACCGGCGTGTACGACGTGGTCGTCACCAACCAGCGCGGCGAACGCATTGCGCTGTTTCGCGGCCGTTCTTACCGGCTCAAGGGCAAGCGCGTGGTCGAGCCCGACAACCACGGTCCATCCTGAGTCCGTCCTGACTTTCCAAGGAGAGGAGACAACCATGCTGAGCCCTACCCGCGCCGCGCTCGACCCGATCGAGACCGCCAGCCGCGATGCCATCGCTGCGCTGCAACTGCAGCGCCTTCAATGGTCGCTGCGTCACGCCTACGGCAACGTGCCGCATTACCGCCGCGCTTTCGACGCCGGCGGCGTGCATCCTGACGATCTCAAGTCGCTGGAAGACTTGGCCAAGTTTCCTTTCACAGGCAAGTCGGACCTGCGCGACAACTACCCCTTCGGCATGTTCGCCGTACCGCGCGAGCAGATCGTGCGGGTGCATGCCTCGTCGGGCACCACGGGCAAGCCCACGGTCGTGGGCTACACCCGGCGCGACATCGACACCTGGGCCGATCTGGTGGCGCGCTCCATCCGCGCCGCCGGCGGCAAGCCCGGCGACATGGTGCACGTGGCCTACGGCTACGGCCTGTTCACCGGCGGGCTGGGGGCGCACTACGGCGCCGAAAGACTGGGCTGCACCGTGGTGCCGGTGTCGGGCGGGCAGACGGAAAAGCAGGTGCAACTGATCTGCGACTTCAAGCCCGACATCATCATGGTCACACCCAGCTATATGCAGGTGATCATCGAGGAGTTCGCGCGGCAGGGGTTGGACGCGCGCAAATGCTCCCTGCGTGTCGGGATTTTCGGCGCCGAGCCGTGGACCGAGGCGATGCGCAAGGAAATCGAATCCAAGACCAGTCTCAAGGCCGTGGACATTTACGGCCTCAGCGAGGTGATGGGCCCCGGCGTGGCTTGCGAATGCGTCGATACCCAGGACGGCCCGGTGATCTGGGAAGACCATTTCTATCCCGAGATCATCGATCCGGTCACCGGCAAAGTGCTGCCCGACGGCAGCGACGGCGAACTGGTTTTCACCACGCTGACCAAGGAAGGACTGCCCATCATTCGCTACCGCACCCGCGACCTGACGCGCTTGCTGCCGCCCACGGCAAGGGCGTTCCGTCGCATGGGCAAGCTCGTCGGGCGCAGCGACGACATGCTCATCGTGCGCGGCGTCAATGTGTTCCCGACCCAGATCGAGGAAATCGTGCTGCAGCACGACAAGCTCTCCGGCCAGTACCAGATCCACCTCAGCCGTGACGGCCACCTGGACAAGGTCGAGGTGCATTGTGAATTCCAGCCGACGCTGGGTTATGTACCCGATGCCGAACGCCAGCAGGTCGCCGACTGGGTGCAGCACCGCATCAAGATCCTGGTGGGCATCTCCACCCATGTCTGCGTGCTGCCGCCTGATTCGATCGAGCGCACCCTGGTCGGCAAGGCCAGGCGGGTGATCGATCACCGCCCCAAGAATTCCTGACCGCGACACCCTCGGATTGATTCCGCACAAGGAGCCTGCACCATGTACACCCAAGCCATGGATCTGATGCCGAAGGGCTCAGACCAGCCGTCCGCACCCCGCTCGGCCACCGAGCAGCAGTTGCTCGAGCGTTTCGACGCCCGCATCGACGACGGTGGTTTCATCGAGCCCAAGGACTGGATGCCCGAGCATTACCGCCAAACGCTGATCCGCCAGATCAGCCAACACGCCCACTCGGAAGTCGTCGGCATGCTGCCCGAGGGCAACTGGATCGCGCGTGCGCCCACCCTCAAGCGCAAGGCCATCTTGCTGGCCAAGGTGCAGGACGAAGGTGGGCATGGTCTCTACCTCTATGCCGCTGCGGAAACCCTGGGGGTATCGCGCGACGCCATGATCGCCGCGCTGCACGAGGGCAAGGCCAAATACAGCTCGATCTTCAACTATCCGACGCTGACCTGGGCCGACATCGGCGTGATCGGCTGGCTGGTCGACGGCGCCGCCATCATGAATCAGGTGCCGCTGTGCCGCTGTTCGTATGCGCCGTACGCGCGGGCGATGATCCGCATCTGTCGTGAGGAGAGCTTCCACCAGCGCCAGGGCTTCGATGCCTTGCTGACCATGATGCGCGGCGGCACCGAGCAACAGCGCGAGATGGTGCAGGACGCGGTCAACCGCTGGTGGTGGCCCAGCTTGATGATGTTCGGCCCGCCCGACGACGCCAGCACCCACAGTGCGCAGAGCATGCGCTGGGGCATCAAGCGCATGTCCAACGACGATCTGCGACAGAAATTCGTCGACGCCACCGTCGGGCAGGCCAAGGTGCTCGATGTGCGGATGCCCGACCCGGATCTGCGCTGGAACGAGGAGCGGCAGCACTACGACTTCGGCACCATCGACTGGGACGAGTTCTGGCGCGTCGTTGGCGGCAACGGGCCCTGCAACCGCGAGCGGCTGGCTGACCGCCTGCAGGCCTGGGAGGACGGCGCCTGGGTGCGCGAGGCCGCGTTAGCCCATGCCGCCAAAAGCCAGGCTGCACAGTGCAAGGCCGCCTGATTTGTCATTCCCCATCGGAGAAGAACCATGAGTGATCACACAATCCCATCCGCCGACGCCGGCAACCCGAGCCAGGAATGGCCGTTGTGGGAAGTGTTCGTGCGAAGCAAGGCCGGGCTGGACCACAAGCACAGCGGCAGCCTGCACGCGCCCGACGCCAAACTTGCGCTGGAAATGGCGCGCGACGTCTACACCCGCAGGCAGGAAGGCACCAGCATCTGGGTGGTGCGATCCGACCAGATCGTCGCCAGCGACCCAGGCGACAAGGACATGTATTTCGATCCGATGGAAGACAAGGTGTACCGCCACCCCACCTTCTACAAGCTTCCCGACGAAGTCAATCAGATGTGAGGCGCATGCCATGCAAGCATCGATCATCGTCAGCAACACACCTGCCGTGCAATACCTGCTGCGTCTGGGCGACACCTGCCTGGTCCACGCTCAGCGCCTGTCCGAGTGGTGCGGCCATGCGCCCATCCTCGAGGAGGACATCGCGCTGGCCAATATTGCGCTCGACCTCATCGGCCAGGCACGCGGCGTGCTGACCCGTGCGGGTCAGCTCGACGGCCAGTGCTTCGACGAAGACCAACTGGCCTTCCTGCGTAACGAGCGCGATTACCTCAACCCAACGCTGGTGGAACTGCCGCGCGGGGATTTTGCCGTCACCACGGTGCGCAACCTGATGGTCGCAGCGCTGCTGGAACTGGTGTGGGATCGCCTGGGTACATCCAGCGATCCCGAACTGGTTGCGATCGCCGGCAAGGCCGTGAAGGAGGCGCGCTATCACCACACCCATGCCTTTGACTGGCTGGTGCGCCTGGGCGATGGCACCGAGGAATCGCGCCGCCGCATCGCCTGCGCGCTCGACAGACTCTGGCCTTACACGCGTGAACTGTTCGAATCTGACGCCGTGGACGATGCCGCAGCAGCATCGGGTCTGGGGCCGCGTTGGGCTGACTTGCGCGGACCCTGGCTGGCGGCGATGCACGCCGCGCTGGACGAGGCCGGCCTCGCTGCCCCTGACGACATGCCCTTCCTCAGCTCGGGTCGCAGCGGCATCCATAGCGAACACATGGGCCACATGCTCGCCGAGATGCAGTCTTTGCAACGCAGCTTTCCCGGGGGCTCGTGGTGAGTGAGTTTCACCCCCCCGAGGTGAGTACGCTCAGTGCCGCTCGCGAATCCCGCGCCTGGGCTGTGTTGCAGACGGTCGCGGACCCCGAGGTGCCGGTGTTGTCGGTTTGCGATCTGGGCATGGTTCGGGCAGTCGCCGAGGCTGTGGACGGGGCGCTCGAAGTTGTGCTCACGCCCACCTATTCCGGCTGTCCGGCCACCGAGATGATCGAACGCAACGTGATCGACGCGCTCGACGCCGCGGGCCTTGGCCCCGCGCGCGTGTCCCTGCAGCGTGCGCCTGCGTGGAGCAGCGACTGGATCAGCGTCGACGGGCTGCGCAAGCTGCGCGAATACGGCATCGCCCCACCTGCGCATTGGGTGGGCGAGACGAGCGCAGATGCAGAAGTGCCGATCCGCTTTCATCGCCTTCGTCCACAATGCCTGGTCTGCCCGCAGTGTGGCAGCAGCGACACCGAACAGATCTCGGCCTTTGGCTCCACCGCCTGCAAGGCCTTGTGGCGCTGCAAAGCTTGTGGTGAACCGTTCGAATATTTCAAGCCCATCTGAAAGTCTCGTTCCCATGGACACCCGTTTCTATCCGCTGCGCGTGCGCGCCGTCGAACCCGACACCGAGGAGGCGATGATCGTCAGCTTCGACGTGCCCGACGAACTCGCCGACCGTTTCGCCTTCACCCAGGGCCAGTATCTCAACTTGCGCACCCATATCGATGGCAAGGAAGTGCGCCGCTCCTACTCAGTCTGCGCCGGTGTGGACGACGCCGTGTTGCGCATCGGCGTGCGCAAGGTGCGTGGCGGCTTGCTTTCCAACTGGATCGCCGAACGACTGCATGCCGGCGACAGTATTGAGATCATGCCGCCGCAGGGGCGGTTTTACGTGCCCATCGACCCGGCATCCAAGCGCCATTACCTGGGCATCGCCGGCGGCAGCGGCATCACGCCGGTGCTGTCCATCATGAAAACCGTGCTGGCACGTGAGCCGGACAGTCGTTTCACCCTGCTTTACGGCAACCGCGGCCTCAAGTCCACCATGTTCAAGGAGGAACTGGAGGATCTGAAAAACCGCTTCCTGGCTCGTCTGGAAATTCACCATGTATTTTCCGATGAGCACATCGAGTCACCACTGCATCACGGCCTGCTCAACCGTGCCAAGGTCGAGGAATTCCTCGCTCGCTTGATCCGGTCGCAGAGCATCGACCATGCTTTTATTTGCGGTCCCTATCAGATGAACGACGAGGCCGAGGCTGCCCTGCTGCAGGCCGGCGTGGTGCCCGAGCGCATCCATATCGAGCGTTTCGGTCTACCGCAGGGCAAGGCAGACGCGGGGGCGGTCATGCACGCCACCATGGCGCAGGATGCTGCCCAAAGCCATGTCACCATCGTTCGCGATGGCCAACGTCACGAGGTGGAATTTCGCAAGGGCGATCCCAGCGTGCTCGACGTGGCGATTGCGGCCGGCATGGATCTGCCGTTTTCCTGCACTTCCGGCGTGTGCGGCACCTGCCGTGCGCGGCTGCTGCAGGGCCGGGTGCGCATGGACCGTCATTTCGCGCTGGAAAAGGCCGATCTCGATGCGGGATTCATCCTCACCTGCCAGGCCCACCCGCTGACCGAGCGGGTCGAAATCTCTTTCGACGAGCGCTGAACGATGGCCCGCGGACGCGCTGCTAGCTACGACGATCAACGAGCCACCATCCTGGCGCACGCCGCCCGACTGTTCGCGCGCCAGGGCTACGCGGCCACCTCGATGAACCAGGTGGCAGATGCCTGCGGCCTATCCAAGGCCGCGCTCTATCACTATTTCCGGGACAAGTACGCGCTGCTCACGCACATTGCCGAAACCCACGTACGGTTATTGCTCGCCGTGACGCAGGAGGTCGAGGCGGCGTGTCCGCAGCCGCAGCAGCGTTTGCAGGCCCTGATCGAGCGATTCGTGCAGGAATATGCAAGCGCCCAGGACGCGCACCGCGTGCTGACCGAAGACGTGCGTTTCCTCGACGCGCCGGATCGCGATCGGATTCTCGGCATCGAACGCGAAGTCGTCGCGCACTTCGCCCAGGCCATTTCGGCGGTGCGCCCCGAGCTGCGGGCCAGTGCCCTGGACAAGCCGCTGTCCATGCTGCTGTTCGGCATGATCAACTGGCTTTTCACCTGGTTCAAACCCGGCCAACCGTTGGACTATTCCACGCTCGCTCCGCTGGTGGCCGATCTTTTTCTCAACGGCATGCGCGGATTGCATGTCACCGAACAACAACCTGACGACGGAGCCCTGATCGATGTCTCATGAACGCCAAGCCTGGATCGTCGACGGCGTGCGCACACCCTTTGGCCGCTACGGCGGTGCATTGGCCGCAGTTCGCGCCGACGATCTCGGCGCGATGCCGATTCGCACGCTGATCGAACGACACGCGGCAATCGATTGGAACACTGTCGACGAGGTGTATTACGGTTGCGCGAACCAGGCCGGGGAGGACAACCGCAATGTCGCGCGCATGGTGGCATTGCTTTCCGGGCTGCCGGTCGATGTGCCGGGTTGCACCCTCAACCGCCTGTGCGGCTCAGGCCTCGAGGCGGTGGCCCAAGCGGCGCGCGCCATCCGTTGCGGCGAGGCCGATCTGGTCATCGCCGGCGGCGTGGAAAGCATGTCGCGCGCGCCCTTCGTGATGGGCAAGGCCGAGACGGCGTTTTCGCGCAGCGCCAAGATCGAAGACACCACCATCGGCTGGCGCTTCGTCAATCCCCAAATGCAGGCCGCTTACGGGATCGACTCCATGCCCGAGACGGCGGAGAACGTCGCCACCGACTTCGGCGTCTCGCGCGACGACCAGGACGCCTTCGCGCTGCGCTCGCAGCAGCGTTGCAAGGCGGCGCAGGACGCCGGCTTTTTCGCCGGGGAGATCGCGCCGGTGAGCGTGCCGCGTGGCAAGGGGGCCCCGGCACTGGTGGCGCAGGACGAGCACCCCCGTGCCGAGACGACGCTCGAACAACTGCGCAAGCTCAAAGGCGTCATCAGGGCGGATGGCAGCGTCACCGCTGGCAATGCCTCGGGCGTCAACGACGGTGCCTGCGCTCTTCTCATTGCCTCCGACGAGGCCGTGCGTCGCTGGGGCCTGACGCCGCGGGCGCGGGTGGTCGGAGCCAGCAGCGCCGGTGTGGCGCCGCGCATCATGGGAATGGGCCCGGTGCCGGCCACGCAAAAGCTGTTGACGCGCCTCGGCTGGACTCTAGATGCGCTCGATGCCATCGAACTCAACGAGGCCTTCGCCGCGCAGGCTCTAGCCGTGCTAAGGCAACTCGGCCTGCGCGATGACGATCCGCGCGTCAACCCCAACGGCGGCGCAATCGCCTTGGGGCATCCGCTGGGCGCATCGGGCGCACGCCTCGTGCTCACGGCCCTGCGTCAGACCGAGCGGATGGGTGGAAAACATGCGCTCGCCACCATGTGTGTGGGCGTTGGCCAAGGCTGCGCACTGGCGTTGGAACGGCCCTGAACACTCCAGTCCCTCAGCTCAATTTCGGTACACGATCACCCATGAACGCTCCCGTTTTACAAAGCCATCTCGCCGGACAGTGGTTCGGTCATGCTTCCGCAGAGGTGCTATGCGACGCATCAACAGGCGTCGCGGTTGCGCACACCCATGCCGAACGTCCCGATTTCGCCGCAGCCTTGCGCCACGGCCGCAGCGTCGGGGTGCGTGGTCTTCTTGCGCTCGATTTCCAGGAACGTGCGCAGCGGCTCAGGGCGCTCGCCAAATTGCTGACCGAACACAAGGAGGAGTTGTACCGCTGGTCAGCTTGCACCGGAGCCACGCGGTCCGACGGCTGGATCGATATTGAAGGCGGCATCGGCACCCTGTTTGCTTACGCCGCCATGGGCAGCAACGAATTGCCCAGTGGCAATGTGCTGCACGAAGGTCCAGTGGTGCCGCTGGGCAAGAAAGGCCATTTCGTCGGCAGTCACATCCTGGTGCCGCGCGAGGGGGTTGCGTTGCACATCAATGCGTTCAATTTCCCGGTGTGGGGTTTGCTGGAAAAGTTCGCGCCCAGCTTTCTCGCCGGCATGCCCTGCATCGCCAAGCCGGCCACCAGCACCTCGTATCTCACCGAGGCGCTGGTGCGGCTGATGCTGAAGTGGGGTGGTCTGCCCGAAGGAAGCCTGCAGCTCGTCATCGGCTCCACCGGGGATCTGCTCGACCGTCTGGACGGGCAAGACGTGGTGACGTTCACCGGTTCGGCTGCTACCGCGGCCAAGCTGCGCGCCAACCCCAACTTGATCGCGCGGGGCGTGCCCTTCAACGCCGAGGCGGATTCGCTCAACAGCGCCATCCTGGCGCCCGACGTAGGCACCGAGCATGCCGAGTTCGACCTGTTCGCCGATGAGGTGGTGCGTGAGATGCGCGTCAAGTCGGGGCAGAAATGCACGGCGATCCGTCGCGTGCTCGTGCCCCGCAAACATCTCGATGCCATGCAACAGCTCCTGCGCGACAAACTGGCTGCCCTGGTCGTGGGCGATCCACGGCATGAAGGCGTGCACATGGGTCCGCTCGCCAACAAGGCCCAGCAGGCCGACGTGCAGGCGCAACTGGGCAAGTTGCGGGAGGTTTGCAGTACGGTTTTTGAGGGCGGTTTGAACGGTCAGTTTCTGGCGGACGATGCCGACACCGGGGCATTCGCCGCGCCGATGCTGTTGCTGTGTGAACGCCCCTTCGAAGTGAGCGCTGTGCACGAGGTCGAGGTATTCGGTCCGGTCAGCACCCTGCTGCCCTATGACGATCTGGATGAAGCCCTGGCGCTGGCCGCGCGGGGGCAGGGCAGTCTGGTGGCCACGCTGGCCACGCGCGATCTGGCCACTGCTGCGTATGCGGTGCGCCGCGCCGCGGTGCATCACGGCCGAGTGCTGGTGCTCGACGCTGAGGCGGCAGCCGAATCCACCGGCCATGGCTCACCCTTGCCGCAGCTCAAGCATGGCGGCCCGGGGCGCGCGGGCGGCGGTGAGGAGCTCGGCGGCATGCGGGCCGTGGTCCACTACCTGCAGCGTGCGGCGGTGCAAGGTTCGCCGACGATGGTGGCTGCGGTGGTGGGCGAATACGTCCGTGGCGCGCGTCGCATTGAAACCGAAGTCCATCCTTTTAGGCGGCATTTCGAAGACCTGCAGATCGGCGCGTCGCTGCTCACGCACCGGCGTACTGTGACCGAGGCGGACATCGTCGCCTTCGGCGGCATTTCGGGCGACTACTTCTACATGCATTTCGACGCGATCGCTGCAGCCCAGTCACCGTTCGGGCAGCGCATCGCCCACGGCTATTTCGTCCTGTCTGCCGCGGCGGGCCTGTTCGTCTCGCCCGCGCCCGGCCCGGTTCTTGCCAACTACGGGCTGGACACGTTGCGCTTTGTCAAGCCGGTCCGCATCGGCGACACCATCCAGGCCCGCCTGACCTGCAAGCGCAAGATCGACCGGCACAAGACTGATGCCCAGGGTCGCGGCCAAGGCGTCGTGGCCTGGGACGTGGAAGTGCGCAATCAGGACGACGAATTGGTTGCGAGTTACGACATCCTGACACTGGTGGCCAAGCTTGAACGCGCCTAGAACCCTGGGACTGCAGGGCTGCTCACCCCCCGGGCTGGGGCACCGGCGAACCCAGGCGGCGCGACAGCATCTGGGCGAAACTGCGCAGAGTCCTGGCCAATGGGCCGTCGGGAAGGGGATCGAACAGGACGGTCGGTCCGATGACGGTCAAGCTCATTGCGATCCTGCCGCGTACGTCGAACACCGGGGCGGCCATTGCGCTGATGCCGGGCAGCGTGCTGTCGATGCCCAGACTCACCCCTTGCGCACGCACTTGCGCCAGCTCCGCCTCGAATGTTGGCTGCAGCGACCTTTGCGCCGGCTGCACGGGATGTCCTTCGGACGCCAGCGCCTGCAGCACCATCTCGCGGCTCTGAAATGCCGCGAACGCCTTGCCGGTGGCGGTGTTGCGCAAGCTCGCCACGGTGCCGGGCCGCATATGCACGTGCACATCGCTGGGCGCTTCTTCGATGCGCACGATGGTCGGCCCGCGGTTGCCCCACAGCGCAATCGCCGCAGTGTGACCTGTGGCCTGCGCCAGATCGACCAGCAGCGGCGTGGCCAAGCGTACCGGGTCGTACTGTTGCAGGCTGATCAGTCCGAGTTGCAGGGCCAGCGGTCCCAGGCCGTAGCGGCCGGTCGCATCCTGCTCGATCAGGCCGAGCTTGCCATAACTCACCAGATAGGGATGGGCCTTGCCGGGCGCCATGCCAGCTTCTTGCGCCAAGTCTTTGAGCGCCAAGGGCCGCCCCAAATGCACCAGGGCCAGCAGCAAGCGCCCACCGACCTCGACACTCTGGATGCCACGCGGGCCGCGGATGCCACCGTCTTCGTTCAGGGTGGAAGTCATGTTCGGGGTTTGTGCCTATGCTAATGATTTAGTTATTGACTAAGCTGCTTTCTACAAAACATTGCAATTGATCTGGGCTTCGTTGTCCATCCGGAGACTCCCCATGCAGAAAGCCTTTGCCTCGCAGGCCGATCTTGAAGACAAGAAGGTCAGTTTCAGCCAGTTGTCCGAGCATGCCTGGGCCTACACGGCCGAGGGCGATCCAAACACCGGCGTGGTGATCGGCGATGACGCAGTGATGGTGATCGACACCCAGGCCACGCCTGCCATGGCGCAGGATGTGATCCACCGCATCCGGCAAATCACCGACAAGCCGATCCGCTACGTGGTGTTGAGCCACTACCACGCGGTACGCGTGCTCGGTGCCAGCGCCTACGGCGCCGAACACATCATTGCCAGCCAGGACACCTACGAGCTGATCCGCGAGCGCGGCGAACAGGACAAGGCCAGCGAGATCGGCCGTTTTCCGCGGCTGTTCCGTGCGGTTGAGTCGATTCCGCAGGGCCTGACCTGGCCGAGCATCACGTTCAGGCAGGACATGACCTTGTGGCTGGGCAAACTGGAAGTCCGCATCAGCCAGCCCGGGCGCGGTCACACCAAGGGTGACACCATTGTCTGGCTGCCGCAGGAACGCACGCTGTTTTCGGGTGATCTGGTCGAGTACAACGCCACTCCCTACGCGGGAGACGCGTATTTTCAGGACTGGCCTCATACCCTGGACAAGCTCGCCGCGCTGGACCCGCTGCAACTCGTGCCAGGGCGCGGTGATGCGCTGTGTGGACGCGAGCATGTTCAGGCTGGTTTGCAAGGAACGCGCGCCTTCGTGCAGGAACTGTTCGAAGCCGTTCGCGCGGGCGCGCAGGCCAACCGCGACATGCATCAGATCTACCGGCAGGTCTACGACAAGCTCAAGGCCCAATATGGTCATTGGGTCATCTTCGATCACTGCATGCCATTCGATGTCTCGCGGGCGTACGACGAAGCCACCACTTACCCAGATCCGCGCATCTGGACCGACGAGCGCGATGTGCAGATGTGGAAATCCCTCGAAGCCTGATTTGCAAGGTCATGGCTTCCACCTATACCTATCCCCGCTACACGCCCCGGCTTCCTCCCCAGGTGCAGCCCGGTGGTGGTGCAGCGAAAGCGCCGCTGGTGGTCGTGGGTGCCGGGCCCATCGGCCTTGCTGCGGCGGTCGATGCGGCCCAGCGTGGCCTCGACGTTGTCTTGCTCGATGACGACGACACCGTCAGCGTCGGCTCGCGCGGTCTGTGCTACGCCCAACGCACGCTCGACATCCTCGACCGCCTCGGTGTCGGCGAGCAGGTGGTGGGCAAAGGCGTGACCTGGAACACCGGGCGCGTGTTCCATCATGACCGCGAGGTCTACCACTTCGATCTTCTGCCCGCCGCCGGCCATCACCGGCCGGGCATGGTCAACCTGCAGCAGTATTACCTCGAAGACTATCTGGTCGAGCGCGCGCGTGAGTTGCCGAACATCGCGCTGTGCTGGAAGAGCAGGGTTGTCGCCGTGCACGCCGGGGCCGATGGCGCCGAGGTCGAGGTGCAATCGCCCATGGGCGACTATTCCTTGCACGCCGATTGGCTGATCGTCGCCGATGGCGCACGCAGCCCGTTGCGCAAGCTGCTCGGCCTCGATGCCGAGGGCAAGGTGTTCCACGACCAGTTTCTCATCGCCGATGTGTCGATGGACGCGTTCTTTCCGGCAGAACGCTGGTTCTGGTTCGATCCGCCTTTCCACCCCGGTCAATCGGTGTTGCTGCACCGCCAGGCCGACGACGTCTGGCGCATCGATTTTCAGCTCGGCTGGAACATCGACCCCGAAGCGGAGAAGCAGCCTGAACGGGTGATTCCCCGTATCCGCGCCATGCTTGACCAGCAGGGCTATCACGACCTGCAGTTCGCGCTCGAATGGGTCAGCGTCTACACCTTCCAGTGCCGGCGCATGCAGAATTTCCGTCACGGCCGCGTGCTGTTCGCCGGAGACGCGGCACACCAGGTTTCGCCATTCGGCGCGCGCGGCGCGAATTCCGGCATCCAGGACGTCGACAACCTGATCTGGAAGCTCGATCTGGTGATGGGCGGCCAGGCTCCCGAAGCCCTGCTCGACAGCTACGACGCCGAGCGCACCCGCGCGGCGGACGAGAACATCCTCAACTCCACCCGCTCGACCGATTTCATCACACCCAAATCGGCGGTGGCGCAGCGCTACCGCGACGCCACGCTGCAACTCGCCGAGCGCCACGATTTCGCGCGCATGCTGGTCAACTCCGGGCGCCTGTCGACACCGACGCATCTGTGGGATTCGAGCCTCAACACCCCCGACCGTGACCGCTTCGACTGCCTGCTGCGCCCCGGTTCACCGATGGAGGACGCGCCGATCGAACGCGACGGCCAGCCTGCCTGGCTGCTGCAGGAAGTGGGCGGCGCGTTCACCCTGCTGCTGTTCACCGACCGTCCCGAAACCCTGGACGATGCGGCCGCCGCGTGCGACGAACTGGCGCGAGGCCCCATTCCCTTGCGCAGCATCGTCGTCGCCGAGCAGCCCGGCAACCTGCCTGGAATGACGGTCCTGCATGATGGGCAGCACCTGGCGGCGCAGCGCTACGACGCGCAGGAGGGAACCGCCTACCTGATCCGCCCGGACCAGCATATCGCCGCGCGCTGGCGGCGGCTGGACGCTGCTTCCGTTCGTGCCGCGCTTGCCCGCGCTTGCGGCCGCTGACCCGGGACATGCGATGAAACTCATCCTCAGCCCTCACTTCCACGACACCGCCCAGGCCGGCCCCTATGGCCATATGGCGGCCGATGCCTTTTACGCCGAACTGCTCCAAACGCACGAGGGGTTGAGCGCGCCGCAAAGCGCCCTGCTCGATGCCAGACTCGTGCTGCTGTTGGCCAACCACATCGGCAACCTGAGCGTCCTGCGTGCAGCTTTGCAAGCGGCATGCGAAGGCATCACACCAACAGATGTTCCCATGCGAACTGCAGACGCGGGGTGTGAGCGATCAGGACGTGCAAGCGCGTCACGATGAATTTGGCGCCAAGGTGGCTGGATGTCACGCCGTGACACTGGGTACCGCTGTGATTTGAAGTATTTGTAACTTCAAAAAGGAAGGGGAGACAACCATGCAACACTCGAAAATCGTCCTGGCAGCAGTCATCGGCCTCATGACCACAGCCAGCGCCTGGGCCGACATCAAGGTCGGTGTGGTGCTATCGACGACCGGTCCGGCCGCATCGCTGGGAATTCCTGAGAAAAAGACAGTCGAGTTGTTCCCCAAGGAAATCGCAGGACAAAAAGTCGAATACATTTTTCAAGACGACCGTTCCGATCCGACGGAAGCGGTCAAGGTCACCAAGAAACTCATTGATGAAGACAAGGTCGATGTGGTGATCGGTGCGTCGACCACACCTAGCTCCCTAGCCATGATCAATGTGGTGGGCGAAGCCAAGGTGCCGAATGTTTCCATTGCCTCTGGACGCAATGTTGTTTTCCCAGTCGAAGGCAATCGAAAATGGGTGTTTAACTCAGTGCAAACGACTGGTTTGATGGCTCGCAGAACCATTCAATATATGCTGCAGAGTAAGATAAAAACGGTTGGATTCATCGGGTTTGATAATGCCTTGGGAGAAGACTGGTGGAATAATTTCTCCAAGGATGCAAAGTCCGCGGGCATTGATATCGTGGCCAACGAACGTTTCGACCCCACTGCCACATCGGTGACCGGGCAAATCCTTCACATCATGGCGGCCAAACCACAGGCTGTGCTGATCGCAGCCTCTGGAACGCCGGCAGCACTGCCAGAGCGCGGGTTCAAGCAGGTTGGCTATAAGGGCCAGATTTTCCAGACCCACGGTGTTGCTAACCCTGACTTTCTGAGGGTATGTGGAGCTGATTGCAATGGCACGATCTTGTCGGTTTCGCCTGGGGTGGTGGCCGCCCAACTTCCGGCCGATAGCCCAATCAAGCAATCGACGATGAAGTACGCGCAAACCTATGAAGGTGCATACGGCAGAAATACCTTATCTCAATTCAGTGCGGGCGCATGGGATGTTGGTGTTTTGCTGGAGCACGCCATTCCAATCGCGCTCAAAAAAGCCCAGCCGTCCAATCTGGTCGAATTTCGCGCCGCGCTGCGTGATGCGCTTGAGGGCCTCAAGGATATTGCCGGTGCTCAGGGCATCTACAACATGAGTCCATCGAATCACAACGGCCTCGACGACCGCGCCGTGGTCATGGTGAAAATCGAGAATCATTCCTGGAAGCTGCTGAAATAAGCAACATTCTCAAACGGGGGCGTGAGCATGCAGCCCTAATCTTGGCGGTGCGATGGCCTGAATTCCAGGTCGTCGCAGCTTGTTTCGCAGTAGCTTGATTCATTCACGACTTTACAACGGAGACAATCATGCAATATTCGAAACTTGTTGTAGCAGCAGCCTTTGGTCTGATGACCACTGCCAGTGCCTGGGCCGACATCAAGGTCGGCGTGGTGCTTTCAGGCACAGGCCCTGCGGCCTCGCTCGGCATTCCGGAGAAAAAGACCGTCGAGCTGTTCCCCAAGGAAATCGCCGGTCAGAAGATGGATTACATCTTCCTGGACGACGGCTCCGATCCCACCGCGGCGGTCAAAGCCACCAAGAAACTCATCGACGAAGACAAGGTCGATGTGGTCATCGGCTCGTCGATCACGCCCAATTCGCTGGCTATGGTCGATGTGGTCGGCGGGGCCAAGGTGCCGAATATTTCGCTCGCTGCCGGGCGCAACATCGTGTTCCCGGTCGAGGGCAACCGTCAGTGGGTGTTCAACACTCCGCAGACTACAGGTTTGATGGCGCGTGCCATCGTGAAGAACCTCGTGCAGAACAAGGTCAAGACCGTGGCCTTCATCGGGTTTGACGACGCTTATGGCGAAGACTGGTGGAACAACTTCTCCAAGGACGCCAAAGCGGCGGGGATCGACATCGTCGCCAACGAACGCTACAACCGTACCGCCACTTCCGTGACCGGGCAAGTTCTTCATATCACTGCTGCCAAACCGCAGGCTGTGCTGATCGCCGCCTCCGGAACGCCGGCCGCCTTGCCCGAACGCGCCTTAAAGCAGGTGGGCTTCAAGGGCCAGATCTACCAGACCCACGGCGTGGGCAATCCCGACTTTTTGCGCGTCTGCGGTGCCGACTGCAACGGCACCATCCTCCCGATATCGCCCGGAGTCGTGGCTGCCCAGCTTCCGGCCGACAGTCCGATCAAGCAATCGGCCATGAAGTATGCACAGACCTATGAAGCTGCATACGGCAAGAACACGCTGTCGCAGTTCAGTGCCAATGCCTGGGATGCTGGCGTGCTGCTCGAACATGCCATTCCCGTGGCGCTGAAAAAGGCCCAGCCGTCCAATTTGGTCGAGTTCCGCGCAGCGTTGCGTGATGCGATCGAGAGCTTGAAGGACGTGGCCGGCGCCGACGGCATCTACAGCATGAGCCCGGCCAATCACAACGGCCTCGACGATCGCGCTGTGGCGATGGTGCAGATCGAGAACGGCACCTGGAAGATGCTGAAGTAAGCCAGATGTCCTCCTCAGGGCATCATGGCTCGCCCGGCGCAGCACGCGCCGGGCGAGCTCCTTCTCCGACTTTCGGCGCGACCATATGAACCTCGACATCGCCCTGTACCTGGGGCAAAACGGCGTGACCCTGGGCGCCATCTACGCACTGCTGGCACTGGCGCTGGTATTGGTGTTCTCCGTCACCCGGGTCATTTTCATTCCGCAAGGGGAGATCATGACCTTCGGTGCCATGTCGTTGGTGGCCATCCACGCCGGCAGCGCGCCCAAGCTGGTGTGGCTTGTCGTGGTGCTGGGAATTCTGGCGGCATTTGCCGACGGCTGGCAGGCGCTGCGAATGAGGCGCGGAACCAGTCTGCCACGGGTTTTGGTCGTCAACCTGTTATGGCCGCTGTTGGCGCTACTCGCGGCCTATGCGTTGCCGCTACAGGCCATCGGTTACGTCGGGCAGATCGCATTGGCCCTGTTCATCACCGTGCCACTCGGACCGCTGCTGTACCGCCTGGTCTACCAACCGGCGGCACAGGCCTCGGTGCTGACGCTGCTGTTGTTGTCCGTGGCGCTGCACATCGCCCTCACCAGCCTAGGGCTCTACCTGTTCGGCCCCGAGGGCTCGCGCGTTCCGGCCTTCACTGACGGCAGCTTCAACTTCGCCGGCCTGCCGGTGGACTACCAGACCCTATGGATCATCGGCTTGTCCATCGTTTTGATGCTGGCGCTGTTCGGGTTTTTCAATTTCACCCTCTATGGCAAAGCGTTGCGCGCCACCGCCGTCAACCGTACCGGCGCGCAACTCATGGGCATCTCCACCGCCTTCGCCGGCAAGACCGCGTTCACCTTGGCGGCACTGATCGGTGCACTCTCGGGCATTCTGATCGCCTCGACCACCATCATCTATTACGACTCGGGTTTCGTCATCGGCCTCAAGGGCTTCGTGGCTGCCATCATTGGTGGCTTGTCGAGCTATCCGGCGGCGGCGGCCGGCTCCATCTTCGTCGGGCTGGTCGAGTCTTTCTCGTCGTTCTGGGCCAGTGCCTACAAGGACGTCATCGTGTTCGCTCTGATCATCCCGGTGCTGCTGTGGCGCTCGCTCGGCTCCCACGCGGTGGAGGACGAGGAATGATGCGCCGCCACTGGCCCCCGGCGCTATTGGTCATCGCGCTGATGGCTGCTCCCTGGGTCCTCGGCAGCTATGGGCTGACCCTGCTGAACTACATCGGCCTGGCCACCGTCGTGGTGCTGGGACTCGTCCTGCTCACCGGTGTGGGGGGGCTGGTCAGCTTCGGCCAGGCTGCATTCGTCGGCATGGGGGCCTACACCACAGCCTATCTGTCCACCGTGATGCACATCGATCCCTGGCTGGGTCTCGCCGCCGCCTTGGTGCTCACCACCATCGCCGCGCTCGTCCTGGGCTGGGTCACGCTGCGCATGAGCGGGCATTACCTGCCGCTGTCCACCCTGGCCTGGGGTTTGAGCATCTACCTCGTGTTCGGCAACATTCAGGCCATCGGCGGGCAGACCGGCATCACCGGCATTCCGAGCCTCAGCCTGTTTGGCTGGCGTATTGAGTCCGCACGCCAGTTCTATTACCTGATCTGGTTCGTGGTGCTGGCTATCGTCTGGACCGTGCACAACATGCTCGATTCGCGCGAAGGCCGCGCGATGCGCGCGCTCAAGGGCGGGGCGCTGATGGCCGAAGCCATGGGCATCAACACCACCTGGTTCAAGACCATCCTGTTCGTGCTCGCGGCGCAATACGCGTGTGTGTCGGGCTGGCTTTATGCCCACATGCAGCGTTTCGTCAATCCCACGCCGTTTTCGCTCGGGCAAGGCATCGAATACCTATTCATGGGTGTGGTGGGTGGCATTGCCGAACTGTGGGGTGCAGTGCTTGGCTCGGGGCTGTTCTCCCTGCTGCGTCAGTGGCTGCAGGATGTGCTGCCGGCCCTTCTCGGCCACAGCGGCAGTTTCGAGGGGCTGGTGTTCGGCGTGCTGATGATCCTGATCCTGCAGCGCGCACCCGAAGGCCTGTGGCCCAGGGTTAGGCAGGTTTGGTCGCGTTGGCAGGCCACGGAACATCATCGCCAAGTTCGCGTCCAGGCGCAGGCGCTACCGGCCAGGCCCAAGCCGCCCAAAGGCCAGGCCGTGCTCGAGGTGCAGCAGGTCACCAAGCGCTTTGGCGGCCTGCTCGCCAATAACGCCATCAGCTTCGAGGTGCGCGCAGGCGAGATCCTGGCGCTGATCGGCCCCAATGGGGCGGGCAAGAGCACCTTGTTCAATTGCATCTCCGCGGTCAACCGGCTCACCGAAGGTCAGGTGCGCTTCCTGGCGCGGCGCATCGACCGGGCCGACTCACGCGCGGTGGCTGCAATGGGCATGAGCCGCACCTTCCAGCACGTGCGGTTGCTGCCGCACATGAGCGTGCTGGACAACGTGGCGCTGGGCGCGCACCTGCGTGGCCACCACAGCTTCGTTGCCTCGGCCTGGCGGCTGGATCGCCCGCAAGAAGGTCGCATCCTGGCCACTGCCTGGCAACAGCTCGAACGCTGCGGGCTTGCCGAGCAGGCCAACCTGCCTGCAGGGAGTTTGCCGCTGGGGCAACAGCGCATCGTCGAGATCGCCCGCGCTTTGGCCACCGATCCCAGCTTGCTGCTACTCGACGAGCCGGCCGCAGGCCTGCGCTACCTGGAGAAGCGCAACCTGGCGCAATTGCTGGACAAACTTCGAGCCGAAGGTTTGGCCGTTCTGCTGGTCGAGCACGATCTGGAATTCGTCATGGGACTGGCCGATCGCGTGGTCGTGATGGACTTCGGTGAAAAGATCGCCGAGGGTCTGCCGCAAGACATCCAGAAACACCCGGCTGTGATCGAGGCCTACCTCGGTGGCGTGGAGGATCCGGCATGAGTGCCAATCTGTTGGAAATTGACGGTCTGAGCGTGAGCTATGGCAAGGTTCATGCCGTGCGCGAGGTCAGTATGCGGGTGCCGGTGGGCAAGATTGTCACGGTCATCGGCCCCAACGGCGCGGGCAAGACGACTTTGCTCATGGCCATCATGGGCCTATTGCCAGGAAAAGGAGAGATCGTCTTCGATGGCCACGCCTGCCACCGCGCAGAACCGCAGCGCCGGGTCGAGATGGGCATGGGGTTGGTGACGGAAAAGCGCGACCTGTTCGGCTCAATGAGCGTGGAAGACAACCTCGTGCTGGGATCTTTTCGCAACCGCCGCGAGGGCAAGGCCGCGCGGCTGCGCGAACTCGAGCGTGTCTACGGCCTGTTTCCGCGTCTGAAGGAGCGCAGGTCGCAGTTGGCGCAAACCCTCTCGGGTGGTGAGCGACAGATGCTGGCACTGGGACGCGCGCTCATGGCCAAGCCGCGCTTGCTGCTGCTGGACGAACCCAGCCTGGGGTTGGCTCCGCGCATCGTGCGCGAGGTACTGCATGCCGTGGCGCAGTTGCGCGACGCGGGTATCAGCGTTTTGCTCATCGAACAAAACGCCCGCGCTGCACTGCAGACTGCAGACGAAGGCTATGTGCTGGAACTCGGTGAGGTGGTGCTGCGGGGTCCGACCTCGCAACTTCTGCACGACCCGATGGTCGAGTCCACCTATATGGGCATGCTCAAGGAATGAACAGGGACCGGTGACCAGGATTTCAGAGCCCCAAATGGTTGCAGCCAATCTTTCCCGTCGCGGTGAAGATTTTCACTGACTTGAAAAGATCATAGGCATCGATTGAGATAAGGAGATTTTTCATGCTGGTCAGGAAAATTCATCATGTGGCTTATCGCTGCCGGGACGCGCTGGAGACTGCGCGCTGGTATGAAAAACATCTGGGCATGAAACTGGTGCTGTCGATTGCCGAGGACGAGGTGCCATCGACCAAGGAGCCCGATCCCTACATGCACATCTTTCTCGATGCGGGAAACGGCAATATCCTCGCCTTTTTCGAGCTGCCGACCCATCCTGGGATGGGACGTGACCCGAACACCCCCGTCTGGACACAGCATCTGGCGCTGGAAGTGGGCTCGATGGACGACCTGCTCGCGGCCAAGGCGCGGCTCGAAACGGCTGGTATCGCGGTGATCGGTCCGACCGATCACGCGCTGTTCCAGTCGATCTACTTTTTCGATCCCAACGGGCACCGTCTGGAACTGGCCTTCAACACAGCCAGCCCAAAAATGTTCGCCGCGCTCGACGAGGTGAAGTGGGACATGCTCAACGAATGGGCGCAGACCAGGAAAGCGCCAAAGCACGCGGCCTGGCTGCACAACGGGCGCCACAAGGAGATGTTCCGGTGAAACTGGCCACACTCAAGCAAGGGGGGCGGGACGGCACGCTGGTTGTGGCCAGCCATTGCCTCGCCTTGTGTCAGCCCGTACCCGACATCGCCCCCACGCTGCAGGCCGCGCTCGACGATTGGAACGCCTGCGAACCCAGGCTGCGCGAGGTCGATGCGTCGTTGAACAATGGCCATGCCTGCCCTGCCGTCGCCGGGAAGTGGGAAGTCCCTTCGTATATTCAACCAATGGCATTTCAATGGAATGAACGCCCCCTCCCACCGCCACACATGGCCGTCGTTGTGCCGAAGTGTTGGTGCGAGATCTTTCGCCTGAATCCTTGAAGGAGCGCTCATCATGCAAGTCACGACGGTTGGCATCGATTTGGCAAAGCTGGTGTTTCAGATCCATGGTGTGAATGCGCATGGCAAGACCGTTTTGCGCAAGGCGTTGCAGCGCAAACAGGTTGCGGAGTTTTTCGCCGGCCTTCCGCCGTGCCTCATTGAACAACTGCTGGATCAGCAATACGCGCACCATCACTGCAGTTGGAAACGGCGGCCGCCCTCCGCGCTCCCGGCTCGGCCTCGGCGCCGCCGCCTCAACCTCGGCAACCAGCGCGTCGAAATCCACATGCTCTTCAAGCTTGCGCAGCACGTCCCCCCAAGCTTGTCGAGCCGCGCTTCGCGCTCCTGATCGGCCAACAGACTGATCTTGATCATCTCATGGCTCTCACAACGTCGGCATCAGCGACATCTTG